>QJYB01000077.1 GCA_003247835.1 Gammaproteobacteria bacterium
CGCGTGGTGCACCTGGGAAAGGACGATGGTGTACCCGGGCACACCGCTCACCACGTACGTCATCCACAGCGGCCGGGACCGGTCCATGAGCTCGCCGTTGATCACCAGCAGCTCGTCGACCGCGGCCTCCAGCGTGCTGCCGGCGGTCACGGCGTGAGGTTTGACATGGTTCTCGACCGCAAAGTCCGGATCGTCAACCCACTTGGGATGGGCCAGATTGAACGGCACGAAGGCCAGCTTCTGCCGGTAGCGCGGCACCAGGTGCATGCGTGCCTTGAACTGCTCGATCACCGTCTCGCAGGCCAGCTCGCCCTCCAGCACCAGAAAGGCAGCGGTGTGCATGGGACCGCTGGCTGTTTCCGTGTACAGAAAGGACGCGTCGTGTTCGGTCAGCCGCATCCGTTTTCCCCCTGTTCCAGACCGCTTGAACCCCGTGGCGCCACTAAAACACGGATTCAGGCCAGGCGGAAACCCTCGTAGCCGTGCCGGACCACCTCGTTCAACCGTTTCCGGTAAGCCGGTGCACCACCCAGATAAATCATGTAGCGCAGCTTGTCGTGGCCGTCCACGTTGGAGTTGTAGCCGGTGAACCAGGATCGGGTTCGCGTCAGCAGCGCGCCTTCATAGGATTCCATGATTTCGGCCGTCCACTCGTCCTCCGCATCGGTGGTCGCCTCGACCCGGGTCAGGCCGTGCCCGCGCAGGTAGTCGATCAGCTCCGCCGCCCAGTTCACGCCCACTTCGATGTTCGGGGGGAAATTCGAGGATACGGACGCGCCCTGGGGCCCCGCCAGGGTGAGCAGATTGGGAAAGCCGGCCGTGGCCAGACCCAGGTACGTGATGGGACCCTCCCGCCATTTCTCGGCCAGCGTCTGACCGCCGGTGCCACTGATCTCGATGCGGTCGAAGGCACCGGTGATGGCGTCGAATCCGGTGGCGTAGACGATGATGTCGAATTCCCGCTCACCGTCGCTGGTCCGGATTCCCCTGGGTGTGATCGCCTCGATGGGGGTTTCGTTCACGTCCACCAGGTGGACGTTGTCCCGGTTGTAGGCCTCGAAATAGCGCGTCTCCAGCGGTACGCGACGGGTGCCGAAGCCGTGATCCTTGGGAATCAGTTTTTCGGCCACCTCGGGATCGTGCACACGCTCCCGGATCCTGTCGGCAATGAATTCGGAGTAGACGGCGTTCGGCGCTTCCTCCACCAGCACGTCACGGAAATTGCCGAGCCAGACACCGAAGCCGCGACCTGCGTAGAGCTCGTTCCAGAAGGCGAGCCGCTCGGACTCCGGCACCTCGTCGAAGACCCGGAAGTCCGGGCCGTGCAGAAAGCTGCCCGGCGTTTCCCGGCAGCGGGCGAAGATCTCGTCGTAGGAGGCCCGGATCCGCTGCATCTCCTGCTCGTCGATGGGCCCGTTGTTGAGCGGTGCGCACCAGTTCGGTCGGCGCTGATAGACAGTCAGCTCGCCGACCTTGTCCGCAATCTCTGCGATCACCTGAACACCCGTGGCGCCGGTGCCGATGACGGCCACCCGTTTGCCCGCAAGTTCCACACCCTCCTTCGGCCAGTAGTAAGTATGGAAAGACTCGCCTTCGAAAGTCTCCCGCCCCGGGATGCGTGGCAGCGTGGCTGCCGAGAGCATGCCGATGGCGGTCACCAGAAACCGGCAGCCGAGCTCGCGGCCATCGGTGAGCTTCACCCGCCAGCGGTTTTCCCCGTCCACGAACCGGGCTGACTCTACCCGACTGTCGAACTGCATATGCCCGCGGAGATCGAGCTTGTCGACAACGAACTCGAGGTAGCGCAGCGTTTCCGGCTGGGCCGCGAAATGCTCGGACCAGCTCCACTCCGCCAGAATTTCGGGATCGAACGAATAGCCGTAGGTGTAGGATTCGGAGTCGAACCGCGCGCCGGGGTAACGGTTCCAGTACCAGGTACCGCCGGGGCCGCTGCCCGCCTCCAGCACGACGGCGTCCACGTCGAGCTCGAGCATCCGGTGCAGCATGTAGATCCCGCAGACGCCCGCGCCGATGATGATCACCTCATGCTCGGTATTCGCATCCGCCATGGTCGTCTCCGCTGCTGCTGGAACCGTTCACCGTAGCTGCCGACGGCCCGCTCGGGCAATTCCGGGTATGTACCTAGGGGTGGGCCGCGTCAGGTGAGGCCCAGCTCTTCCGCCAGCCCGTCGCCACCGCGCGGCACCGCACCGATGCCCCGCACGCCGAATCCGCCATCGTGATTGAGCACCGCGCCGGTTGCCGGCACGTTGTCCTCACGGGAGGCGAAGAACACGTAAGCCCCGGCGTACTCCGCAGGGGTGGGCATACGGCCGATGGGCACGAAACCCGAGGCGTTCTCGGTGAGTCGCTCACCGGGAAAGCGGCGCTCGGCCATACCCAGGCTCGCCGGCCCTTTGAGCGCGGTGGCAATGGCGCCGGGTGCCACCCCGTTGACCCGGACGTAGGGAGCGAGCTCGTACGCCAGCTGCCGGATCAGGCCGACCACGGCGTGCTTGGTGCCGGTGTAGAGCGGCCCGCCACCCGCCGGCAGGAATCCTGCGTTCGACACCGTGAACACCAGCGCCCCCCGGCTCGCCACCAGCGGTTTCAGCGCTGCCCTGGCCAGCAGCAGATAGCCCAGCACGTTGATGTGGAAGAGCTCGTCGAAGGTCTCGCCGAGGCGATCCGTCGGCAGATCCTTGAGGGCGACGTTGTAGTCCCAGATACCCGCATTGCCGATGGCGGTGTCCAGGGCACCGAAGCTGTCGACGCAGGCTTCCACCACCCGTTCGTTGTCCTGGTAGCTGCGCACGTCGCCGGTGACACAGGCCACCCGATCGGAAAAGCGCGCCTCGAGCGCTTCGCAGCCAGACGCCGACCGGTCCAGCACCGCCACGCGGGCACCTTCGTCGATGCACCGGCTGACGATCGCTTCACCGAGACCGGACGCACCACCGGTGATCACCAGGGCCTGACCGTCGAGTCTGCCCACGGTCAGAACAGGCTCGACATGTTCTGGGACAGGATCACGGTCTGCTCGAGAAACAGGTGACGCCTGGCCAGCCGCAGCCGGCCATCGACGCGGCGCAGCACGTCTTCGCGTCGCCCCACCCAGCAGTCCTCCTCGCTTTCCAGACGGGTGCGGTAGAGCTGGAAGTTCGCCGACGTGACGACCTCGTCACCGTCGATGTCCAGAATCCGGACATTGGTGACGAGCCGCCGGGTCCGGGAAGGCGGATCCTCCGCCCATGCCCGGCCCACGGAAAGGCGCTGCACGCGAAGCGTCAGCATCGCCTTGTCGTCGTCGAAGAACGCCATGTCTCCCGGCCGGGTGAACTCACGGTCCACCTCCCTGGCCGTGGTCGTTCTGCGGATGGGCATCCAGTAGTGAATATCGTCTGTCAGCAGGCCGAGCCACTCGTCGAGCCGCCGTTCGTCCAGCAGCGCCGCTTCGCGGTACAGGAACTCCTCCACCTCGAAGGTGAGCAGTGCCCGTTCCTGAAGGCTCAGCACTTCGTACGCATTCACCATGTAAGCGTCATCGGCTCACTTCCGCACCTGCTTGGTGCCTTTCGGCCACTTGGACTTGAAGAGCTCGGGATTGAGGTTCAGATTGCGGGCCATCCCCAGGTAGTTGATGGTGAGCTGCTCGTTGGTGGTCACGTTCTCGATTACCTGACGCAGCGGCATCCAGCTCGCCTCGTCGATCCACAGCGTCACCTTTGCGACGATCTGCCGTTCTTTGTCGCTTTTGGGTGTGAGCTCGAGCACCAGCGCACGCCGGTCGCCCACCCTGTCCTCGCCGAGCATGGTGACCAGGTAGTCATGCGTGAGGTCGC
>QJYB01000068.1 GCA_003247835.1 Gammaproteobacteria bacterium
GCCGGCCGGTCCTTCCACACCTCCCGCTCTGCACGCCGCGGATCGTTCTCCACCGAGCAAGGCACGTTGAAGATCAGCGTCGCGCGGCTTGCCGTGTCGTAGGCAGGCCACTGCGGCAGTCCCGGGCCATTCGGATCTCCGCTGCGTGCGAAATTCACCCAGGCGCTGCTCATGGACCGGGCGAGCTCGTAGCGCTCCTCACCGGTACCTGTGAATGGCGAGATGTCGGGGTTGTTGAAGACGAACGGGATCTCCAGCGCGTGCGCCGACTTGAACAGCCCGCCCATGGCGTTGCTTTCGAAGGTGAACAGATACATGAACACCGGCGCGCCGCCGGCGGCCACCTTCCGCTCCGCCAGCTGGATGGATCGCAGCCGCATGCCTTCGCTGCGGATGCCGATGTAGAGATCCCAGGGCGTGGCCTCGGGACGTTCCCTGCGGTAGAGCGCCAGGATCTCCCCGCGCCGGTCACCGAGCATCCTGTCCAGGCGCCGCTCCAGATCCTCCTCGCTGAGCCTGCGCCGCTTGGGATCACCGGCGGCAAAGAGCGCCGACTCGTCCTTATTGGTGCCGATCAGAATCGGCACGTTCAGAGCGCTCGGTGCCGCCACCGGATCGAACGGATGCGCCGGCAGGTAGTGGCCGTCCACCACCGGCCGCAGTGACATGGCGCCGCCCGGTCCCTGGCCCGCCGTAGCCACCATGGCCTTCACCAGCTCCTCCGCGGGCAGGGTCTGCAGCTTCGCCACGTCAGAGGGGCCGAGTCCCAGCTCGTGCAGGAGCTTCGCCGCGTACTCCGTCGCCGCACCGGCTTCCTGACCCTGCAGGCCGGGACCGCTCTGGATGATGGCGCGATGAAAAAGCCCTTCCGCGCACGGCATGGCGAGCAGGGTGCTCACCTTCGCGCCGCCGCCGGACTCCCCGAAGATGGTCACGTTACCGGGATCGCCACCGAAGGCGGCAATGTTGTCCCGCACCCACTCCAGCGCCAGCACCGCATCGAGCATGCCGGCGATGCCGGAACCGGCGAACGCATCGCCGGCAATCTCCGCCAGGTGCAGATAGCCGAAGACGTTGAGGCGATGATTGATGGTCACCACCACCACGTCGCCGGAATGGGCAAGCTTTGCGCCGCTGTACCAGCCTTCCGAGCCGGAACCTTCCGCGAACCCGCGGCCGTGCAGCCAGAACAGCACCGGGCGTCGTGCCTGATCCGTGGCCGGCGTCCAGACATTCAGCGACAGACAGTCTTCCGTCAGGGGCAGGTCCGGCAGCGGCCCGATGGTTTTCTCGTCGGCCAGCCGGTTGTTACCGGCGAGCGCTCCGGCCTGCGGGCAGACCGGGCCGAACCGGGTCGCGTCCCGCACGCCCGTCCAGGGCTCAGCCGGCCGCGGTGGCTTGAAGCGATGCGCCCCGCCGGTCGGCGCGCCGTAGGGGATACCCCGGAACACCAGAACCTCTTCCTCCCGTCCGCCTTCCAGAGCGCCCAGCGTTGTCTCTATTTTCTCCCCCATGTCAGCTCCCCTTCTGTGTCTGTCGTGTCTGTGCCGTGAGCATGAGCCGGATGATGGCTTCCGTCACGTTCGGTTCAAGTCCCTCGGTGTGCCCCTTGTCGAGCCGGACGACGTCGGCCACCACCTCACCGCCGTCGCAATCCGGAAACACGTAGACCTCCGCCGTACCCGGTCGCGGGTCCAGGCCCCAGATCGGGCTGCGGTTCTCCTGGGGTCTCGAGTCGTAGACATAGCCCGCCCCGGTATCCACCACGTCAGCGAGCCGTTGCCGCGGACCGCAGCCGAGCTGCTCCGCCCAGCGCGACGTTTCCGGCAGCTTCAATCCCTTCTCCACCGGGATCTCTTGCTCACCGGTGACGTAGACGTGCGAGAACGCACCGTCGGGCAGGTTCTCCGCGTAAGCCACCAGACGCAGCGGCCCCGGTGGCAGCGTCACCCCCGGCGGCGGTGTGCCACGGGGAATCGGCGCCCGGATCTCGCTGCGCTCCGAGCCGAGGCGGCCACCCGAAAGACTGACCCAGCCGGTCAGCCGGTCGGCGAAGAAGCCGTCGTTGATGAGCCGGTTGGCCGTCTGGCCACCCTGGGAGTGACCAGCCAGCCAGAACGCTGAAATGTTCACGTCATCGAAGCGGTCGTAGACGTAGCTGACGATGTTCTTCAGGTGCTCATCGTCGTTCTCCGGCATCCATGCCCTTACCACACCGCTCGGCGTGGCCACAATCAGCCGGTACTTGTCAGTGAAATCCATGATGGGAAAGTAGTGCCGCTCCCAGTTGCCGATGGAGCCACCACCGTGCAGGTTGAGCACGAACACCACGTTCTCGCCCGGCGAGAGATCACAGGGATAGTCCAGAAAGAAGTTCCTACCGGTGGCGAGATCCGTGGCGTTGCCCCGTTGGGCGATGACGTCCGCGGCGCAGTTAGCGGCCGGACAGTGGTATTCCGGATTGCGGCAGGCCACCCCGTCGATGGTCACAGGACCACTCAGCGCCGCATCACGGCGCGCCAGCGCCTGAATGCGCCCACCCGGCGCCGACACCATGAGCGAGACCAGCGTCTCGGTGACATGGGGCTCGAGTCCCTCGGTGTGCCCCTTGCCCATGCGGACCACATCCGCCACGACCCGGCCGTCACGGCAGCCGGGATAGACGTAGACGTCGGCCGTGCCCGGACCCGGCAGCAGACCCCAGGCCGGATTGGGCGGATCCTGCCGGGAGCCGTCGTAGACGTATCCCGCCTTCGTGTCGGTCACCACCTCCGCGTCGGTCCGCTCGTCACAGTCGTACCAGTCCGCCAGCAGGGTGGTGTCCGGGACACCATTGGCATCCATCTCCCGCTCGCCAGTGGTGTAGATGAAGGAAATGTCCTCTGTCGGACGGGTGACGAGCAGCTCCGCGGCACGCTGAAAGCTCGCCCGCATGTCGGCCATGCGTGCCCGCGCTTCCGCGGTCTGGCTGCCGGGCGACGGCGGCGGTCCAAAGCGCTCTGCCCGGCCCGGATTGCCACCCAGGCGTCCGCCCGAGAGGCTGATCCAGCCATCGACGCGTTCGGCGAAAAACGGCTGTCGCAGCAGGCGGTTGGACGTCATCCCGCCCTGGGAGTGACCGGCGAGCCAGAAGGCCCGGATGTTCGCGGCGCCGACCTGCTTCGTCACGGAACGGACGATGTCCATCAGGTAGCCGTCGTCCGCCTCGGTCCAGACGCGGATCGGCGAGTTGGGCGTGGCCACCACCAGCCGGAAATCGTCCACGTAGTCGAGCAGCGGAAAGTAGTGGCGCTGCCAGTTGCCGTAGGAACCACCGCCGTGCAGGTTCAGCACGAAGGTCACCGGCTCACCGACCTCGAGGTCACAGGGATAGTCGAGGAAGTAGGTGCGCCGAGTTTCCATGTCCACCACCGGGCCCTGGTTGATGACCCGATCGGCCGGGCAGTTCTCGTCCGGACAGTGCAGGTAGGGCGGGTCCGTGCACACCGCACCATCGATCATCAGTCGTTCAGCGGCTGCCGCCAGCGATACCGGCAATACCAGCAGTGCCGTCCACAGCAGGCGCATTCCGTCTCCCCTCATTGTGCTCTCCCCTTTATTTCTTCCCGACCCCGGCGGCCTTCCCGCCAGCGGTTGAATCGTTCCCGCCGGCGGTGATTCCAGGCGCGGTAGAACGGATCGAGCAGCTCGTCCGTTTCGCGCACCAGATCCTCACCGAGAAACCGTTCCAGCGCGGACTGCATGTTCCGTTCGAAGGCGTGGAACGCGGCGAGGCCGGCCTTCGTGATGCGGATGACATAGGCGCGACCATCCTGGGGATCCGGCGAGCGCTCGATCCAGCCGTTGGCTTCCAGGCGTCCGACCAGCGCGGTCACCCCCGGCTTACGCAGCTTGCTGACCACAGTGAACTCTGCTGCCCGACGCGGTTCCTCGTGCAGGAAGTGCAGCATGTAGTACTGGCTCATGGTCATGGGCAGGCCGTCAGCTGCCCGCTCGAGCTGCTGATGCAGGTACAGGAGTGTCCTGACCAGTTGCCGCTCGCTCACCGCTCCCCCCCGGATCCGGCGTCGGGAAAGCTTAGCACATGGTTCGATGATTGAACTATTCGCGTTGCGCCGGTGAATCGAGAGTCCCGGTGATGGACTTCCGCTGGGAGACCTCGATCCAGTTGCCGTCCGGATCCCGGACGAAGCTGATGTGGGCTACCTCGCCGATCCGCACCGGCGCCATGCCTTCGCGACCACCCCGGGCCAGCACCGATTCGTGAACTCCCCGCACGTCGAAGACCTGCAGCGTGATGTAGCGGTATCCCCTGGCCTGCTGGACCGGGTCCGGCACCGCGTCGCCTTCGCTGAGCTCGAGCTCGGAGATGCCGACGTCGAACAATCCCGGGCGCCGTTCCGGGAGACCGAGCGCGTCCCCATAAAAAGCACGATGCCGCTCGAGGTCCGTCACCACCATCGACAACCGGAGCTGGCGGATGCCCTCCCATCCTTCCGGAACGAGCCGCACAACGTTGCCGTCGGGATCCGCCAGCAGTCGCGGCTCGTCGAGACCGGCCCGGGCCAGATGCAGGGTCCTGAAACCGGCGGGCGGGCTTTCCGGCAGCGGGTCCCGGGCATGGTTCACCTTCAGCACGCTGTCGCCGACGGCATGCCGGTACTGCTCGAGCTGCACGCCGAGCGTCAGCATTTCGGAAAAGGGTACACCTACGTCCTGCTGCCAGAACGCCAGCGCAGGTGCGATGCGGTTGGTGAAGAGCCCCACGTCCAGGGCCGGTTTTGCCAGTTCCAGTTCGTCCTCCCACCGGCTGCGACGTAACATCGGAATTCCGGGTCTGCCGGTTCCGCACCACCCGTCAGCTGGGTGACAATACCCGCCAATCTCGGGGGAGATCACGGATGCGTCAAGTCACCATCAATGAACGCGGCATCGAGGGCCTCGCGGTTTCCGAAGCCGCGGATCCGGAGCCGGGCGCCGGTGAGGTGCTCATCCGCATGCACAGCACGTCGCTCAACTACCGGGATCTCATGACCGTGAAGATGGCCGGCGCGCACCAGCCTGGTCTGGTCCCCAATTCCTGCGGCGCGGGCACCGTCATCGCAACCGGTCCGGGGGTCACGCGGGTAGCCACGGGGGATCGCGTTTCGCCCATGTTCTTCCAGAAGTGGCTGGCGGGACCGCCGACCCGCGATGCGCTCGGTTCGGCACTGGGCGGACCCATCGACGGCTGCCTGCGGGAGCTGATGGTGCTCTCTGAAGAGGGTGTCACGAAGATTCCGGACTACATGAGCTTCGACGAAGCCGCCACCCTGCCCTGCGCCGGGCTCACGGCCTGGCGGGGGCTCATCGAGGAGGGCCGACTCACAGCCGGCGAAGTGGTGCTGGTGCAGGGCACCGGCGGGGTGTCCATGTTCGCGCTGCAGTTCGCCAAGCTGTCCGGCGCCGAGGTCATACTCACCTCGTCCTCGGACGAGAAGCTCGAGCACGGCCGGCAGCTGGGCGCCGATCACACCATCAACTACCGCAGCACACCCGACTGGGCAGCCGAGGTGCACCGCATCACCGGCGGCCGCGGCGCCGATCACATCGTCGAGGTCGGGGGGGCGAACACGCTGCAGCAATCCATCGCGGCCGTGGCGCTCGGCGGGCACATTCACGTGATCGGCGTGCTCGGTGGCTTCGTCAACGACATCAACGTGGCGGAGCTGTTCCGCACCAACGCGAAGATTCACGGCATCACGGTCGGCAGCCGGCACATGTTCGAGAACATGATCCGCGCCATGACCGTGGCGGAAACCCACCCCGTCATCGATCGCACGTTCCCGATGGCGCAGTGCCGCGAGGCATTCGCCCTCATGGAACGGGGTGGCCACTTCGGCAAGATCATCATCCATCACTGAACCTTCCGTTACCTGCAACAAGGAAACTCACCATGGCTATCTCGCTCTACGACATCAGCGTTGCGTCTTACCTACAGACGCTCGGCGCCGTCAGCGGCTTTCTCGACAAAGGCAGAAGTTACTGCACGGACAAAGGCATCGATCTGACGGAGATCGTCGAGACCCGTCTGTACTCCGACATGCTGCCGTTCCGCTTCCAGGTGATCTCCGTGGTGCACCACTCACTCGGCGCCATCAAGGGCATCCAGGCCGGCGAGTTCAGCCCGCCTGCCGGTTACGGCGAGCCGGACTACGACGGTCTGCAGGCGCTGGTGGCCAGCACCAGAGCGGAACTGGAAGCACTGGACCGGGAGGCGGTGAACGCGCTGGAAGACAAGGACGTGGTGTTTGCGATCGGTGACCGCCGGATGCCGTTCGTTGCCCAGGACTTCGTGCTGTCGTTCTCGCTGCCGAATTTCCACTTCCATGCCGCCACGGCCTACGACATCCTCCGCATCGAAGGCGTACCCATCGGCAAGCGGGACTACATGGGCCCGCTGCGTATGAAGCGCTAGCAGACCCGTTCAGGTTTCCGGTGCGGGAGATCGGTTACGACTCGCGCGCCGGATTCTTGAAACGTTCTGTCAGGGCGTTCACGTTGTCGCGGTGGGTGATCAGCACCACTTCGTCGCCCACGACGAGCGCCACCTGATCGTCCGGAATCAGCAGTTCTCCGCCCCGATACAGACAGATGATCCGCGTCCGCTTGGGCAGCTCGAGCGCCGCTAAGTCCCCGGCTTCCTTCTCGCCGGCGACGAAGGAGAACACCCGCGCTTCCTCGCGGATCATGGTGGAGAACGCCAGCGGATCCCGCCCTTCGAAGAGATCTGCGAGATGCACGCCAACAGCACGGGAGGGAATGATGGTGTCCTCCAGGCCGAGCTCCAGACAGATGTGCTCGAGCTCCGGATCATCGATCTTGGTGACGATCCGGCCGAACCCCAGGGAACGTCCCACGAGGCTCGCGATCATGTTGCTCTTGTCGTCGCCGGTCAGACAGTAGAGGACGGTGGTGTGCTGAGGATCGGCTTCCCGCAGGATGGCGGGCCGGCTGCCGTCGCCACAGATGAAGCCGCAATCGAGCTCCTGGGACAGGGATCGGATGCGCTCCTGATCCTGCTCGACGACGACCACCTCGTGCCCGCGTTTGACCAGCACCCGCGCCGTGTTCACGGCCAGAGATCCAGCGCCTACAAATACGGCCCTCATCTGCTTTCGATCCGTCTTCCCAGCCAGGTGCGCGGGTAAAGTACCACCAGCAGCGCGAGTATTTCCAACCGGCCGGCGAGCATGTCGAGACAGAGCACCAGCTTCAGTGGTGCGGGGAGATCCGGACCGGCCACACCGGCGGAAAGGCCTACGGTACCCGTGGCCGAGACCACATCGAACAGGGCATCGAACACAGGTTCGCCACCGGCCGCCATCACCAGCCATGACAGGACGACGGTCAGCAGAAACAGCACCGTGACGACCAGCGCCCGCTGCACGTCCTCCGGAGCAAGGCTGCGTCCGCCCAGCCGCAGGTCCGTCACGGCGTGGCTCGACATGGAGGTCCGGCGTATCACGAAGCCCACGACCCGGGTGAGCACGAGCAGACGCAGGACCTTGATGCCACCCGCCGTGGAACCGACGCTGCCACCGACCAGCATGGCCAGGATCATGATCAGCTTTGCTGCATCGCTGACTCCTCCCACATCCAGTGTCGAAAAACCCGCGGTGGTCTGGGCGGAACCGCCCAGCAGGCTGCCGTGATACGCCGCCTGCCGCCAGCTCATACCGTCGATGTGGTGCAGGATCAGCATCAACCCCACCGCCACCACGACGACCATCACGGGCAGCGCCCACCATTCCGGATTACCCGTGAGGGCCAGACGACGCTGGCTCGCCAGATGGAAGTAGAGCAGCAGGGGCATGGCGCCGAGCAGCGAGGCACCGATGGTAATGAACGGCGCCGCCACGGAAGGCATGTCCGCCAGGCTGTTCTCGTAACCGGAAAAGCCGCCGGTGGAAACGGCGGTCAGCGCGTGCAGCAATGCCTGGAAGCCGTCGTCGAGAGCGAGCCAGAGTGCTGCGATGACGAAGGCGGTGAGGATCAGGTACACCACCAGGACCCGGCGTGAGTAGTGTCTGGCCGATGCCGGCAGATTCTCCGGCGTGTCCAGACCGGCCAGGCGTCGCGCTCCGGACTGCATCCGCAGCACCAGGGCGATGGAGAAAACGGCAATGCCGAGGCCGCCGTACCACTGCATCCAGGCCCGCGTCAGCTTGAGACCGGGGCTGTAGGAGAACGCCGGAGAAACGGTGCTGAGACCGGTGGTGGTAACCGCAGAGATGGACTCGAACAGGGCATCCTCGAGGGGCAGCCCTTCCCCTGAATACGGGAGCAGCATGACGAGCGACGCAAGCAGGAACGTGAGCGTGACGATGACCAGCGCCTCGTTCTCCTGCAGTTGCATCGGCGTGGCCATGCGCCGGCCCGGCAGCCAGACCACCGCCAGCAATCCCACGACGACAGCAAGATTGGTGGCCAGTCGCAGCTCGTCCAGCAGGGCCGCGCCGAGCAGGGGTACCAGGGTCAGCGCGGCGAGCGCCAGCGAGAGCCGGCTCAGGTAATAGCCCAGTACCGCGGGTCGGACGGCATAGCTCAGGGCCGCCGCGCTGTCCATCAGGCTTTTCCGGCGCCGGACGTCAGCGCTGCCGGTCCTTCTTCAGACGCGACATGAGCCCGAACAGGGCGGCCGCGTCCGCCGGCGAGTCGTCACCGTTGAGCCCGCGATAGATGGTGTTCACTGTTACGGCGATCCGCTCGAAGTCACCCCAGCTCTGATAGTCACCGAGGGCGATGTCGAACGCCGCCTCCTCCGCGCTGAGTCCTGCCGCGTGACGCTTGCGCGTCTCCTCGTTCACGAAGATCAGGTAGTCGCGCATCACGGCAACACCAGCCCGGTCCGTAATCGGTCCGTGGCCGGGAACCACTACGTCCACGTCGTGCTCGATGATCTGATCGCAAGCCCGGATCCAGTTGTCCACCGGACCCGCCCACATGATGGGTGTGCCGTCGACGAAGAGAATGTCGCCGGTGTAGACCACCCGGTCTTGCGGAACGTACACCAGCACGTCACCGAGCGTGTGGGCAGGACCCACCTCCACGAGATGGACATCCTTGTCACCGACCTTCACGTCCAGCGAACCGGAGAAGGTCTTTGTGGGCATCCTCAGGGTGATGCCCGCGAAATCGAAGTCGCCGAAACAGTACTGGAAGAACTCCCCCACCTCACCCATGGAAGGTGCTGCTTCCATCATCCGCGCCATCACGGCCGGCGGCAGCTCTTCCATCTCATGGGCACCCGCCTTCGAGGCGATGATCTCGGCATTCTCGATCAGCCGATTGCCGTAGGTGTGATCGCCGTTGGCGTGGGTGTTGACCAGAGTGGTGACATCACTACCACCGATACCCGTGGCAGCACGCATGGTGGCCAGCATTTCTGCCGTCAGCTTCTCGTCGAAAAGCGTATCCACCAGCAGCGACTGATCGCCATCGACCACGAGACCCGCGTTGCTGTAGCCCCAGGTGCCGGTCGGCTGCAGGTACGCGTACTGACCGTTGCCGATCTCGTGCAGTCCCTTGGTGAATGCCCAGCTCATATCTCCTCCCTTTCCCCGTCTGCTTTCCCGAAAGTCCGTCAGACCGGCCAGACCCGGATGAACGGCTCGACGCCGAGCGGCTGACCGTTATCAAAGCCGTGCGTCTGATGCGGCTGCGGCGGCGCCGAAGGTTTGAACCAGTAAACGGTATCGTCACCAGCCAGCGTCACCGACACGGCCCGTCGCTTGCGGTCTCGAGTGTAGTTTGGCCCCGAGCCATGCACCAGATTGAGGTGGTGAACGATGAGGTCACCGGGCTCGGAGGTGTAGGTGACGACGTCGTAGTCCTCGAGATTGCCCTCGATGTCGGGCAGCTCCTGCTGATCCGGCTCCGACTCGCCGATGCCCAGCTGATCCATGGCCATGCGCGAGACGAAGGCATTCGGCTTGTATCGTGCGGACCAGCGGTGAGATCCGCGCACGTAGCGCATGGCACCGGAGTCCTCGGTGACCGTATCAGGCGAGATCCACAGGCTCACGACCTGATCGCCACGCAGATGGAAGTAGGGCTCGTCGGTGTGGAAGGCCGTGTACTCCCGGGTACCCGGCTCCTTCATGAAGGTCTGGTTGTCATAGAAGCTCATGGCGCTGCTGCCGGTGAGGCGGGCCGCCAGGTAACCGAGCCGCGGGTCGAACACCAGTCGGCGCAGCGCGTCGCTCACCAGCCACGAGCCTACCGTGCTGCGGAACTGACCGGGATTCTCGATGGCGTCCGAGCGGGCATCCGACAGGATCAGGTTTCCTGCACCCTGAGCTCGCATGGCTTCCGCGGTGCCGGTGATGTCGTAGTGCAACGGGTTGTCTTCCCAGCGACCGTAGATCACCTCGTCGATGGCGTCGCCGAGCGTGCTGACCCAGTCCCGGGGCAGCATCCCGGCGAGGCGAACTACGCCGTGCTCCTGATAGGTGGCGATCTCCTCGTCCGTGACGTCCCGCAACAGTCGCGACTCCATGTCCCCTCCCGTTTGACTTTCTATTGTCACTGATCGGCAGTACCGATCTGCGTGGAAGCCGCTAGGCGACTTCGAAGCGCACGGGCATCCGCGTCAGCCCGGAGATGAAGTTGCTCTTCAGCCACGACGGCTCACCGCTGATCTCGATGCTCGTCATACGCGTCAGCACCTCCCGGAGGATCGCGTCGATCTCGAGCCGCGCGAACCACTGGCCGAGGCAGATGTGATGCCCGCCGCCGAAGGCCAGGTGACGGTTGGGTTCCCGAGTGACGTCGAGCACGTGAGGTTTGTCGAAGGCTGCCGCATCCCGGTTCGCCGCGCCGTAGTAGAGCACCACCTTGTCGCCTTCTCGCAGCTGTTTGCCGCCGAGCTCCGTGTCGACCTTCACCGTTCGACGCATGTAGATCACGGGAGACGTCCAGCGCAGCAGCTCCTCCCGCGCCGAAGGCAGGTGGCGGTCGAGATCCGAGGTGAGCAGCGCGAGCTGATCCGGATGCGCGAGCAGCTCGTACATGCCCGTGGCGACCAGGTTACGGGTCGTGTCGCCGCCAGCATCGATCAGCAGCAGGAAGAACAGCAGGAACTCCGGATCCGTGAGCTTCCTGCCGTCGAGCTCGGCAGCCAGCAGCTTGCTCGCCAGGTCGTCGCCCGGGCTTGCACGCTTCTCGGCGATGACACCCTGCCCGTACTCGAACATCTTCGCCACCGCCATGGGAATGGCATTCTCAGGCAGAGTCTCGGGCGCCGAGTGGATCACCTCGGTGAGCTTGTAGAGCTCGCGGCCGTCGTCGAGTGGCAGACCCATCAGGTCGGCGATCACGAAGCTCGGCATCTCACCGGCGATCTCTGAAACGAACTCACACTCCCCCCGGTCGATGACCGCATCGACGATCTGACTCGCCAGCTCCTCGATGCGGCGGTTGTAGTGTCTCGCGGGACCCTGGGTGAACTCCCGGCTGATGAGCTTGCGGTAAGACGTGTGCTCCGGCGGGTCCATCATCAGCATCATCTTGGCGGGGCCGGACAGATCGAGCTGACCGGGTCCGGGATCCGCGATCATGATGGTGGGCTCCGAAGAGAAGACCTCCGCGTTACGACCGATATCGTAGACGTGCTGATAGCCGGTTATCGCCCAGAATCCCCGCCCGTCCGGTTCCTCGTGCCAGTGAACCGGCTCGTTCTCACGCAGCCAGTCGTACTGATCGTGGGGATGACCACCGGTGAAGCTGGCCGGGTCCAGCAGGTTGATGCGCATCGGATCTTCTCCCCTGGAAAAGGGTGAAGCTTACCCCACCCGCCAGTCAGGGCCTGCTGAACAGCGGCGCCTCGGACTCGAGTCGGGCACGCCCGCACTGCTCCGCGGAAAGATCCACATCGAAAACGGTATGGGCGCTCATCATCTGCACGTCACGGTTGATCCGCTGCAGCGGATGATCGAGAAAGTGCACGCTGGCGCCGCTGCCCTGCATCACCTGACGGACCACCGCCGCGCAGTCACGGACCACGTGCGCGATGGCGAGTCCCAGCTCCTGCTGCTCCATGCCGGACAGCCGGATCTCGCCCCGGGCATGCCTGTCGATGGTCTGTGCTGCCGCGCGCAGCACCGTTTCCACGGCCCGGACCTCCGTCAGCGAGTTGGCCAGCCGGATCTGAGCAGAGGCGCTCTCCTTCTGCACCTTCTTCGTGCCGAACCGCACACGCTCGCCGAGCAGCTCCCGGTAGAGACTCACCGCGCGCCGCGCTGCGCCGACCGCCGGAATGGCTGCCGTCAGCGACAGAAACGGACGCACCGGCAGACGCATGAGGTAGGTGGCGTCGGCGCCGGCGGTCACAACCGGGGGCACCAGCAGCGACACCTGCCGATCCGGCACGAATACGCGGTCGGCAACGATGTCGCGACTGCCGGTGGCCGCCATGCCGTCCACGTGCCAGGTGTCCTCCACCGTGATGTCGGCAGGGCGCACGATGCACAGCCGCTGCACGGGCTCGTCGTCCGTTTCCACCATGGTGCTGAGCAGCACCCAGTCCGCATGGACCACACCGGTGGCGAACTTCCAGCGTCCGGTCAGCTCGTAACCGCCGTCCACGATACGGGCCATGCCGCCCCTGGGATTGACGCTGCCCGGCGCCAGGATGAAGGGCGCCGACGTGAAGATCTCGTGCTGCAGTGCCTCGTCGAAGAGTCCGAGCAGCCAGTTGTGCTCCATGTAGAAGGTGGTGATCCAGCCCGTGGACGCACAGGCCTCGCTGACGACGATGCCGATGTCCATATAGAGGTCCATGCCGATCTCGTAGCCGCCGTAGGTCTTCGGCACGAAGGAGCGGAATACGCCCGTCGCCTTCAGCGCGTCGATGACCTCGTCGTCGGGTTTGCGCTTGAGTTCCGCGTCGGCAGCTCGTTCCGCAATCAGCGGGACGACACCCTTGACCCGTTCGAGCAGGCCTTCGACGGACACCTCGGTGACACGCAGATCACCCTTCCCGCTGCGGGTCGCACTCACCGGGCTTCGGTACTGGCAGGTTCCACCTTCACCCCGTTCTCCACACGAAAGCGCACCTGCGGAATGGCGTCATCCGCCACGAAGGTGCGGGTCATGCAGCAGTACTCGAGCTGCAGGCCGTTCGGATCCTCGAAGTAGATCGACTTCGACCAGCCTTCGTGATCGAACGGACCTCTGACGGCCACGCCATGTGACTCCAGCCGCGACTTGGTCGCTTCGAGATTCTCCAGGCTGTCCGAATTGAAGGCGAAGTGATACACCCCCTGCATCAGCCCCAGCCCCTTGTTGATGCCGGAATCGAACTCCTTCGGGTAATCCTCGACCTCTTCCCCGCTCATGAAACCGATGAGCTGGCCATTGCCGATATCGAAGAAGAAGTGCTTCATGCAGCCACGCTCACCCAGCTCGACCAGGTCGGCCCGCACCAGCGGAAAACCCATCACGTCCTCATAGAAAGCCCTGGTCGCTTCCATATCCTTGGTACCGAGGTCGATGTGATTGAATCCCAGACTCGTCATCTTCTGTTCCTCCCGTCAGTTCACTGTTTTGAAGCGGCGCGATGGTGTTAAGACCAGCTCGCAACGCCACCGCCGGCAGGTACCGGCACTTCCTGGATGCGCTCACCCACGTCGTCGTATTCCAACCGCAATGCCTTGCAGCAGACGGCATGCAGGTTGTACGTCATCGTCCGGTAGGTGAGCTCGAGGATCTCTGCATCGTCCAGATGTCGTTTCAACGCTTCGAAAAGGACATCGGATGCCCGACCTCCCTGCAGTATCAGCGCATCCACCCACGCCAGCACCGCACGCTCTCTCTCATCGAATACGTCCGCGATCTGCCAGTCTCGAACCGCCTCGATCTTGGACTCCGCAACCCCGAACCTGCGAGCTGCCTTGCAGTGCTGCGAGAACACGAAGCGGCTCCCCTGGATGAAACCCGTACGTATCAGCGCCAGCTCGCGAAGCGTTTCGTCGAGCTTAACCGGGTTCTGCTCGCCGGACATCGCAAACGTCGCATGCTCGAATACATAGGGCGACAGTGCCATCACCGTCCACCAGTTACCCGGTGTGCCCGTGGACGTTCCCGGCTCCGCGACGGGATCCCGGTCCCCGAATACCATGTCGTAAGCCCGTTTGACCCGATCGCTCGCTTCCGAACGGCTGACCTGTCTCAATCTGGGCACGTCCCCTCCTCGTCACCACGGTTGTCGCCTTCGGCGTAGATCGTATAGACTTACCTCATTGTATACAATCCTGGAGGCGTCATGGCGGATCGAGGATTCGAATATCAGGGTGTAAACCACGTTGCCCTGGTCTGCAAAGACATGAAGAAAACCGTGGACTTCTACACCCAGGTGCTGGAGATGAAGCTGGTCAAGACGCTGGATCTCCCCAACGGCAGCGGTCAGCACTTCTTCTTTGACGCTGGAAATGGAGCCACGATTGCATTCTTCTGGTTTCCCGACGCGCCTCAGGCGGCACCGGGGATCGCTTCCCAGAATTCAGCCCCGGGAACTTCCATCGCCACCGCCCACGGCTCCATGAACCATCTGGCGGTGTCGATTCCGCTCGAGAAATTCGACGAGTACAAGCAGCGACTGGAGGAAAAAGGTATACAAGTTCGGGTGATCAACCATGCGGACACGCCCGAAGGCTATACAAAAGGGGTCACCGACAAGACCTGGATCCGCTCGATGTACTTCCGCGACCCGGACAACATCGCGCTGGAGCTTGCGGCCTACACGCGGGCCTTCGATGACCGCGACATCCAGCACGAACCCGCGACAGAAGCGGATAGCCCGCGCTACCTGGCGCAGCGCGCGTCCTGACAGGAGGATTCAAATGGTACGGCTAGGTTTCAACCACATCGATCTGGCAACCATGAACATGGCCGCGACGATCGACTTCTACACCAACATCCTCGGTTTTCCCGTGGTCCGCAGCGACATCATCGAGCGGGAAACGGGCGGCTACGCGGAGCACGTGTTCTTCGATGCCGGCGGCGGTCAGATGATCGCCTTCGCCGGCCTCGAGCATCTGCAGGAAGGGGTCCCGGAAAACCTGGACACCGGCATCAACAAGGGACTCGGCGTCCGCGAGGGTGTCTACCACTTCGCCTTCGAAGCGGGATCCGAGCAGGCCCTCCATGATCTCAAGGCGACGCTGGAAGCTCGTGGTGTTGCCGTAAGGGGCGTCGAGGACCATGAGGGATGGTGTAAATCCATCTATTTCAAGGATCCTAACGGTCTGCAGATGGAGTACTGCCACGTCGTGCGGGAACTGACAAAGGACGATGCCCGTCCTCAGGTCAGGTTTCGGGTCAGTGCCAAGGGCGAGAAGATTCCTCTCTGACGGACTTCAGATCGCCCTGCCGACCGGTCGGGGCTCGTCGAGCTCCGCGCGGATGCGCGCATGGGCCTCGCGGGTGAGCGTGTATCTGCTGACGCACCAGATCGCCGGAATCATCATCATCGCCAGCACCGGTCCGAACGCCACCGCGAGGTGAACCAGCGTGTCGGGTGGGATGTCTGCCGCTGTCCTGATGCCCTTGCCCACCGGCCAGTCGACGAGGTCGAGGATGATCCCGCCGACCGCCACGCCGAGACCCTGAGCGGCTTTCGTCGAGAACGAGAAGGCGCCGAAGAATATACCTGCCTGCTGTTTGCCCGAGGCGAGCAGGTGCTGGTCGGTGATGTCCGCCAGCATCGAGGCGGTCGCCACAAAAACCTGGGCGCCGAACACTGCCTGAATCAGCGCCCCGGCAATCAGACAGCCGAGCGCGAGCGTTCCGGGTTCGGGGAACCATCCGTACAGCTTCAGACCGATCAGCCCGATCTGAACCACCCCCCATCCCGCGGCTCCTATCATCAGCGCACCGCGTTTGTCGAGAAGGCGTGTCACCGGCGTGGCGATGGCATAGCCGATAAGGGTCGAAAACGCACTGACCCCGAACAGGATGGAAAGCTCCCTTGGGGTCAGCTGCCAGAAGAAGGTCTTGACGTGAAGTGACAGCGCACCAGCGACACCTGCGGTACCCAGCACGATGATGAAACCCAGCACCAGCCAGCGGAATGACAGGTTGGCGCCCGCAACCCTAACGTCGTCGATCACATCGAGCAGCGCGAACTTCCGCTTCTGGCTCGGACGCGGCAGGAAGGGAATCAGTGCCCGCGTCCCATGCGTGGAAAGGAGAATCACGAGGGCCATGATGACCGCAAGCACCGCCGAGAACGGCAGGTACGCGGCCGGGTTGAGCTGGCCGTTGGCGAAGGATTCCGACGCTTTGAAATAGATCCCGAATCCGACGCCGTAGGCGATCAGCATGCCCAGGGAACCGAATGCCTGCCGCCAGGCCACGAGTCTGGTGCGAGCATCGAAGTTCGGCGTGATTTCCGCCACGAGCGCAAGATGCGGTATGTGGAACAGCGTCATGGTGCCGCGGGCGAGCACCGCGAACACGGCCAGCCAGCAGAACAGCGCGAACTCGCCTTCCACCGGCGGATTGAACAGACCGAAGAACGACAGAGCGAGCGGAATGGCGGACAGGTACATGAACGGATGCCGCCGTCCCAGCCGGGAATGCCAGCCATCGGACAGTGAACCAACCATCGGATCGGTGATGGCGTCGAAGCACAATGCGATCAGCAGCGCGAGACCACACAACGATCCGGACAGTCCCAGCACCTGGTTGTAGTAGAACAGCAGAAAGACCGTGATAGTGGCTCCGAAGAGCCCTTCGGCGACCTGACCGAAACAGTAGACGGATTGCACGCGAACCGATGGCAACGGTGGCGAAGTCTTACCGGTGGAAACTGCTGGCTCTGCCATTTCTCGGCGCCCGCTCTCCCGTTGCTGGCTGTCTGTGGCTGACGGACGACACGGGTGGACGGACGCCTGTTGCGTTGTGCACGTCCGCGTCAACCCTCGGGATGCTAACCCAGGGTCCAATCATTGTATACAATAGGTGGCTACTGGATTTCCTCGGCGTGATGCCGCTGATACTCCAGTCGCGCTGCCAGCACGTGCGATTTCATCAGCGCCTCGGCGCCGTCCGCAAACCGGGCGCTCAGCATGTCTGCGAGTTCCCGGTGCTCATTGGCACTCCGCAGCAGCGCCTCATGCGAGTAGTACTGGAACGTTCGCAGCACCAGTGTCGGCTCGATGAGGGTCGTCAGGATCGAGGCCAGTCGCGAGTTGCCGCTGGCCCGGTAGAGTGCAGCGTGATAGTCGGCGTTGAGCTTCGCGATCCGGTCCAGATTCGGCCTGCGTTTCGAGGCCTCCGCCAGGTGCTTCTCGGCAAGATCCTGCAGATGTGCCACTTCTTCCGCACTGATCCGTTCCGCCGCCAGACGGGCGCAGTAGCTTTCCAGAAGCACGCGAAGACCGAAGATGTCGTCGGCTTCCGAGGGTGAGAACTCGCAGACCACGACCCCCATGTGCGGCTCGGAGCGGACCAGTCCGTCGCTCTGCAGTTTTCGAAACGCCTCCCGCACGGGCGTGCGGCTGACACCGGAGAGCTCGACAATCTCCTGTTCCGTGATTCGTGATCCGGGAGAGTAGGTGCCGGCGAAGATACCCTCCCGGACGATCTGGTATGCCTTGTCTGCCGCTTTCATCGATCGTCAACCGCTGTCCGAACGGTGGACGATGCTAACAGACCGTCCAGCACATCCGGAGATTCGAATTGTATACAACGCCTGGCTGTGTATACAATCGGGCCCGATAGGTCTTGGGGAGATTCTTATGACATCTGCACGCTATCTGTTTGCGGTGACGGCGCTGCTCGCATCGTCCTGCTGGTTGGAAACGGCCGCTGCCGAGGAAGCGACGACGGCCCGGAAGTCGCCCACATCCACCATCGAGGAAATCACGGTTACCGCACGCCGTCTGGAGGAAGACATTCAGACCACGCCGGTCGCCGTGACGGCGGTCAGCCCGCTACAGATGGAGCGCATGCATCCGCACGATTTCGCCGACCTCAATCACATCGCGCCGAACTTCTCCATCCAGGGCAGCAGTTCCCTGTTCAGGCACTCGGCCATCGCCTTCGCCCGGGGGATCGGCTACAACAACATCGACGGCACGCTCGATCCCAGGCTCGGCGTCTCCGTGGACGGCGTGTTCTACCTGCGCAATATCGGCGTGCTGCAGAACATGTTCGACCTGAGCGCCGTGGAGATCGTGCTCGGTCCCCAGGGTACGCTGTTCGGCAAGAACACGATCGCCGGGGTGATGAACATCACGACGCAGAAGCCCAAGCTCGATGAGTGGGAAGTCAAAGGCATGCTCCGCTACGGCAATCTTGGCCGGATCGACAGCGAGCTCGTCGCCAACCTGCCACTCGGCGAGCAGCTCGCCGCACGCATCGCGTTTCACTCTCAGTTTGCGGATGGCCCTTACAACAACATCTATACCGATCCGGTGACGAACCGGCCAGTAGCTGGAGCTGATCCAGGCGGTGACGAAACCAAAACTGTTCGCGCTTCGCTCTACTGGGAGCCGAATGATCAGTTCGATCTCACACTGATCGGGACTATCCTTCGCAACGACAGTCCGTCGGTTGGCGGCACCAACGAAGCCCAGCCATTCTCTCTGGCCGCACTCTGGCTCGGGCACCCGGGATTTGGCTCTCCGGGCGGACCGGACAGTCGCTACACGCTGGACAGGTCCTGGCCGTCGGCCGATCCGTTCCACATGGACAGCATCACCGTGGACGCCAAGTATCACGGCAGCGGCTTTGACGTGATCTGGGTCAGCAACTACATGCGGGACGACTCCCCCGAGAACTGGGACGACTTCACCTATGCCGGCCTCGTCAATAACTACGCCATCGTCGATCACGAGCAGTACAGCACCGAGCTGCGGATTCAGTCGGACGGCTATGATCGCCTGCAATGGGTGGTTGGTGCGTTCTACGACCACGGCTTCTACGACTACTGGCAGTCGTTCTACAACTACATACCCGTTCTCTTCGGTCTCTCGGCGGACCCGTCGATCACCAACCAGTGGATCTTTCAGAAGTCACACTCGCTGGCCGGTTTCGGACAGCTGGACTTTTCCCTCACCGAAAAGCTGCAGCTCAATGCCGGTATCCGCTTTCTGAAGGAAACCAAGAAATCGGAGAACTACACCGGCTTTACAGGGCCGACAACGCGGGATCTCTCTGACTGGCCGCCGGAAAACTACATCACGGCGAAAAAATCCTGGGACAAGACCACTTACCGTCTTGGGGTGAAGTACCAGTTCAACGATGACCTGATGGCCTATGTCAGCTACTCGACGGGATTCCACAGCGGTGGCTTCAACTCGGCCGCCCAGGCTGGTGCAACGGTCGATCCTGGCGTCACCCAGGCGACCCTTGGCCCCTGGGAACCGGAAACCGCGGATTCCTGGGAGGCGGGGGTCAGGTCCCAGTGGCTCGACAGCCGGCTGCAGCTTAACCTCACTGGTTTCTGGACAGAGTACAAGGATCTGCAGTCGTTCAGTACCTACCTGGTCAATCCGGCAACCGGCCTGACGGCGGTGGGTCCGGACAACGGCGGCCAGGAGCGGGCACGCGGGGTCGAGCTGCAGGGCACGTGGGTGCCGGTCACCGGCCTGACCGTGATCGCGGCCATCGGCTATCTCGATGCGAAGTACACGAGCTTCGATACCATTCGCAACAATCAGCCGTACGATTGCGTCGAGGAAGGTTGCAAGCCGGTGCGCAGTCCCGACTCCACCGCCCGCGTCACCGGCACCTACGAGTTCGTCACTGACGTTGGCACGTTCGTTCCCACGATCACCTATTCCTGGTCCGATTCCTTCTACACGGACACCTTCAACAACCCCTACGGACGGGTCAACAGCTACGGAACCCTCGACGGCGCCATCGCCTACGAGGACCCCACCGGACGCTGGAGTCTGTCGTTGTGGGGAAGGAACATCACCAACAAACACTTCTTCACCGGTATCGTCGCCGACGCTTCCGGAAACTTCCCCGTGCCCGCGTACCAGACTCGCTACTACGCCGATCCGCGGACATACGGTCTCGAGCTGCGGGTCGCGCTCGGAGAATGAGTTCGATGAGCTGATTCGGTTCAGCCGGGAAGCCGGCTGAACCGTTCAATTAAATTCTCTGATCACGCTGTCCCTGGCCTGCAGAACGTGCTCGATCATCAGCCGTTCGGCCCGCGCGCACTGGGCCGAGACAATCGCCTCGACAATCAGATCGTGGAAGGAAACGGACCGTTGCAGTTCCACCGTGCTGAACGTGTGGTAGGTCCGCACCACCAGCGGATTGTCCGTCGTCGCATTGAGGGCTGAGGCCAGGAATGCGTTCTTGCTCGCGGTGGCGATCTCTCGATGGACTTCACGGTTCGTTTCGCTGATGAGCCGTATCCGATCGCTCGATTCACTCCCGATCGCATCCGTAAACGCCTCGCATGCCGCACGGATCCGCTCGTGATCATCCGGCGTGCTGCGTTCTGCCGCCAGGTAGGCGGCAAACCCCTCCATCCGGGCACGGAACTCGTAGATGTCGGAGACCCGCTGCGCCGTCAGCTGGTTGACGCTGGCCCCCTTATTCTTCTCGATGCTCACGACCCCGTCCCGTTCCAGCCATCGCAGCGCTTCACGCACCGGGGTGCGTGACACGCCCGACTCCGTGGCGATGGTCGACTCGATCAGTCGCTTGCCGGGCAGATAGCGCCCCGTGAGGATCGCGCTGCGGACGAACTGGTAGGCGATCTTCGCCTGATCGCGGGACGGACGTTTACTCAAGTTAGGTTTGCACCGGTTGCGGGTGGCTCGGGATCCGGAAGAGGCAGCTCGCCAGCGGCTTTCGTGGGACAATGCTCATTGTATACAATTCTTCGGCCCCGGTCCTCGCCAGGAACTCGACGATTCGGATTAGATGGCATCCTACCGCCAATAACTTCCGCGGCACCAGATTGGAAATAGGCGTTGGATTCGTACCATGAACCACTGACGAGGAGGCCGGAGCTGGCATGACGGATTCGGAACTGAGAGCGCTCTGCCACCGTTTCCTCGACGCCATCGAGCGGCAGGACTTCGAAACTGTTGCAGATGTTTACCACCCGGAACTCCGCTTCTGGGTAAACCTGACTGGCAAAGAGCTCTCCCGCGACGAGAGCCTCAGCGTGCTGCGCGAAGGTGCCGGCCGCCACCGGCGGCGGACCTACGACGATCGCACCATCAACACCTTCGACACCGGTTTTCTCGCCCGGTACACGTGCACGGTCGTTACTCACGATGGCACGAGGACGGCGCTCTGGGCCTGCCTGGTGGCCCGGTGCCACGAGGGCCGGATCGTGCGCATGGACGAGTACCTGGATTCCGGCAAATTCGGCCGACCACCCGGGAGCACCGGCGGATGACGATGACGGATGGCGAGATCCGCGAGCTCTGCAACCGCTTCTTCGACGCTTATCAGGATCGGCGCATCGAGGAACTCGCCCAGATCTACTCGAACGACTGCATCGTCTGGCACAACGTCTTCGGCCGGGAGACCACGGGCCGTGAAAACCTCGCGGCGCTCCCGGACAGCTACCCGATGCAGCGGCGGCGGACCTACAACGACCGGATCGTCGATACGTTCGACGGGGGCTTCGTGATCCGCTACACGCTGCACGGGGTGCAGCACAGCGGCCATCAGGGAGCGCTGTGGATCTGCATCGTCGGGTTGTGCCGAGACGGCAGAATCACCCGCATCGACGAGTACATGGACTCCGGAAAATTCGCGGCCTGGCGGGGCGGCTCCCGGGCAGCCGTATATGAGGGAGAGAAAGAGGGAGGAAAGGCATGAGACAGGACTGGAACCTGCTGCAGCTCTGCGACCGGTTCTTCGACGCCATCGAACGGGGCGACCATGAGACCCTCGAGAGCTGCTACGCACCGGAGGCGGTCGTCTGGCACAGCCACGACTGTCTCTATCAGCCCCGGGCGGAGAACCTGGCCATGCTCGAGGCCGGTATGAAGCGGAACAAGAAGATGCGCTTCAGGAACCGTCGCGTGCACCCGTTCGAAGGGGGCTTCGTGCAGCAGCATACGCTGCACATCACCACGGAGAACGATTTCGAAGGGAAGATGGACGTCTGTTTCGTCGCCTACGTGCGCGACGGCATGATCTCAAGGATCTACGAGTACTTCGATACGGGCCAGATCGACAGATTTCTGGGGCCCACCAGCGGCCGGGGTTGAGCAGAGAGATTGCGCCACGCCAGCCTGCTCCATGGCCTGCTGATCACCGGCGCAGTCGCGCTGACGGGCTACCTGCTCGTCGACTACGTCAACTACGAACGGGATCGGGACCAGCAGAGCATAGAGCTGGGGCGGGAGGCCGGTGTCCGGGTTGCCGACGCACTGGATGCTCAGCTGTCCGCGATTTCTGAGCGCGCCGTCCGTTTCGCAGCCGGGCTCGGCACGATCACCGACGAGGAAACGCTACTCGGCAGCATCCGCGAGGAAAGTCTGTCACTGCCCCTGCTGCTCGGCGTGACGGTAGCTTACGAGCCGGGGCGCTTCGCCGGCAAGGATCGCTTCGCGCCGTTCTTCAACAAGAGCCGCGATGAGTTTCAGTTCGTGGAGGATACCTACGACTACACCTCGCCGGAGCTCGACACCGCCCGCTGGTACACGGAAGTGGTGGGCAGCGGCGAACCGGGCTGGTCCGACCCCTACTTCGCCGAAGCAGCCAGAGAGATGGTGGTGGACTACGGCGTGCCGCTGCGCAATCCCGACGGCGATCTGATCGGCACGGTGGACTATACGATTTCGCTCAGTGACTTCACGCGCATCGTCGATGAGCTGGCGGTGGGTGAGTCGGGATACGGATTCACCTTCGAGCCCGATGGCGCCATCGTCTCCCACCCGGACCCGGACTATCTGATGCAGAACGTCTATCAGATCCGGGATGGCAAGGATGAAGCCATCGTCGCCAGGATGCGCAGCGAGCCCGAAGGCGTGGTCCAGTATCACAGCACCTATACGTACCGCTATTCCTGGTTCTTCTTCAGGGCACTCGAATCCACCGGCTGGAAGAGCGTGCTGGTCTTCGCCGAAGACGACCTCCTCGGCGCTTCGGATCAGGGCCGCAGAAAGAAGATCCACATCGCCATGGGCGTCGGCCTGCTGCTGATCACGGTGCTGGCATTCGTGTTCCGCATCGAGCACTACGACCCGCCCCGGTTGTGGTGGCTGGTCGGCACTGTATCCCTCGTCATCGTCGGCAACGTCGTCACCATCTGGTACCTGAACCTCTCCACAGATTTCTCGCTGCTCAACAACGAGCAGGAGCGGATCGTCAATGGCACGGTCAGGAACCGCTACATCAAGGCCTACGACGACGAGCTGTACCGGCTGACCCAGACCCACTACCACAGGGTGCCCACCGGTATCTTCATCGAGTCCGTCGAGCTGACGTCCTTCGAAGCCAGCGTCATCGGCAGGCTCTGGATGAAGTACCCCAAGACGCTCTACGAAACCACGCCACCGGCCTTCTACATGCCCGACGTCTCCTCACTGGAAGCCCGCGGGCTGAACAGCGAGCTGATCTCCGAGGTGGATGCGGGTGACTACGTGCTGGTGACCTGGCGATTCCGGGCGCTGCTCGAGCAGCATTTCAGCTACCGGCAGTTCCCGTTCGAGCAGAATGACATCCGGCTGACCTTCCTTTATCCCGATCTCGACAGCAATGTGCTGTTCGTGCCGGACCTGGAGAGCTACGAGATCATCAATCCATCCACGCGGCCCGGGATGAACCCGTCCATAACGATGCCCTCTTCCGAGATCATCTCGTCGTTCTTCACGTTCGATGATCAGGACTACCAGACGAGCTTCGGCAGCAGCAGTCCGCTTGCCAGCCATCCGGTGCTATCGTTCAACCTGGTGGCGAAGCGGATATTCGTGAATCCCCTGATCGCCAACATCATCCCCATCCTGATCGTCGCGCTGATCATGTTCATCGTGCTGTACGTCTCATCGAAGAACAGTGATGACAGATCCGGCATGACGATCATGAACGTCATCCAGAGCGCTGCCGGCCTGCTCTTCATTCTCGTCCTCGCGCACGTCAACGAACGCAACCGGATTCAGACCCCCGAGATCGCCTACATCGAGCTCTTCTACTTCTCGATGTACGTGCTGATCACACTGCAGTCCTGCCTCCTGGCCGCGCTGTTCCGCGGCGCCGAATGGAGGATCTTCGATTTTCACGACAATCTGGTGCTGAAGCTCCTCTTCTGGCCGCTGCTGCTGTCAACGTGGTACGGCCTGACCTTGATCCGCTTCTACTGAAGCGCGGCACCGTGGAGTCATCCGGCCGAAGTGTGTGATGATGGCCCGGCACACACTGGGGAGATGCCATGAAGCTGGGTACGGGCATAGGCGGCTGGCCGGATACGGCCGGACCACAGGCGAAGAAGGCGGAAGAAAACGGTTACGATTTCGTCAGCTGCGGCGAGCTCGCGCACGATTCCATGCTGACGATGGCGCTGGCCGCCAGCCAGACCGAACGGGTCGGGTTGCACACGTCAGTGACCATTGCCTTTCCGAGGAGTCCCATGGTCCTCGCCATGGAAGCCTGGGACATCCAGCGTCTTTCCAGAGGGCGGTTCAACATCGGTCTCGGCTCTCAGGTGAAGGGACACAACGAGCGTCGATTCGGCGGCAGCTGGAGCGCGGCGGCACCGCGCATGAAGGAATACATCCAGATGATGAAGGCCATCTGGGACAGCTGGCAGAACGGCACGAAAGCGGACTTCATCGGCAAGCAGTACCGCTACACGCTGATGACACCCAACTTCAATCCGGGACCGATCGACTTTCCCCGGCCGAAAATCTTTCTCGCTGTGGTCGGGCCCGCCATGGCAAGGGTCGCCGGTGAGGTTGCCGACGGCGTGCTGCCCCACGGCGGCATCATGACCGACAAGTACATGCGCGAGGTGCTGCTCCCCAACGTCCGGATCGGTCTCGAGCGCTCGGGTCGCACGTGGGACGACATCGAGATCGCGGCCAGCGGCTATCTGGCGCTGGGTGAGAGCGACGACGAGATCCGCGCGAGCCTGGACCGCTACCGGCAACCGTTGTCGTTCTATGGCTCCACCCGCAGCTATCACCACGTGCTGCGGCTGCATGACCTCGAGGATCTGGGCATGCGTCTGCACAAGCTGTCGCTGGACGGGCGCTGGCAGGAGATGCGCGAGATCATCACCGAGGACGACCTTCGGAAGCTCGCCGAGACCTGCACCTATGACGACTTCCCGGAATTCGTCGCCAGCAGACGCGAGTACGCATCGCAGATGGGCTTCACCATGCCGACCGAGACCGACGCCCAGAAGGACAGGGCCCGCGAGGTCATGATGCGGCTGCAGGCGACCACGACCTCCGGCGTGCCTGCCGGTCTGGAACTCTGACACGGTGAGTGCGATCGACTTCCGCAGCGACACGGTCACCCGCCCGACACCGGGCATGCGGGAGGCCATGCTGCAGGCGGAGCTGGGCGACGATGTCTATGGGGAGGATCCCACCGTCAACGCGCTCCAGGAGAAGGCGGCCGATCTGTTCGGGATGGAGGCTGCCCTGTTCTGCGCCAGTGGCACCATGACCAATCAGATCGCCATCAACGTCCACACCCGCCCCGGCGATGAAGTCATCTGTCACGAGCTTGCCCACATCTACGTCTATGAAGGTGGCGGCATCATGGCGAACTCCGGGGCATCGGTGCGGCTGATCGGCAATGCGGACGGCAGCATGACCGCAGCACAGGTCGAGTCAGTGGTGAACCCCGACGACGCACACCGTCCACGCAGCCGTCTGGTAGCCATCGAGAACACGAACAACCGGGGTGGCGGCAGCTGCCTGCCCATCGATGATCTGCGCGCCATCGGTGAGACGGCCCGGCGCCACGGGCTCGCCTATCACCTCGACGGCGCGCGACTGTTCAACGCGCTCGTCGCCACGGGTGAGACGGCCCGGGATTACGGCGGGCTGTTCGACTCCATTTCCATCTGTCTGAGCAAGGGGCTCGGCTGCCCGGTAGGGTCACTGCTCCTCGGCGAACGCGATTTCATCCGCCAGGCTCACCGCGTCCGCAAGCGTTTCGGCGGTGGCTGGCGTCAGGCGGGTATGCTGGCCGCAGCGGGCATCTATGCCCTGGACCATCACATCGACCGTCTCGCCGAGGACCACGCCCGGGCAGCCCGTCTCGGCCGTCACCTCGCCCAGCTGCCTTACGTGGTGAGCGTTCGTCCCGTGCAGACGAACATCGTCGTCCTGGAGCTCGACAGTCCCGAACGGGCCCGGCACTTCATCCGCGCGCTGCGCGATGCGGGTGTGCGCGCCTCACATACCGGTGGCTGCATCCTGCGCATGGTCACGCATCTGGATCTCTCCGACGCCGACATCGACCGGACCTGCGACATCCTCTCCCGGCTCGACGTCTGAGCGTTCCTCCGTTGGTGCAGCGGTACCGCCCTCACCGATGTGGAAGAGCGCATACCCGGACAGCACCGGCTGCGCGACCGCCAGACCGATGATCTCTCCCGAGCGGTGGGCGAGCGCCGGTGTCAGGACATCCGTCAGCGGGTCGACCACGTACCCGATCTTCTGACCTCTGGTGACCCGATCGCCGAGATCCGCCTCCGGGAAGAAGAATCCCGCCTTGCCAGCCGGCACCCGCGACCAGGTGGAGCCGCGGAAGATCCGATCGGCCGGGATCAGCACCGGTTTGCCCTGTAGCATGCCGAGAAAACGCATGACGCTGCGCACGCCCTCGACGCCGGGCTCGATCTTGTCGGGCTCGAAGCGCATGGGTTCGCCCGCCTCGTAGATGATCGCCGGGACGCCTGCCTCCACCGCTTCGCGGCGCAAGCTGCCGCGGGGTCCCTTGCCGGCGATGATGATGCCGCCGCTAAAATGGCGGGCCAGCTCGAAAGACCGCGCGTCGTCCACGTCCACACGGATCTGCGGCGCATTCGTGCGGTGAAACGACGCCGTGTGCAGATCGACCAGCGCATCGCAGTCACTGACCACGTGCGTAAACAGTGCATCGGCAATGATGGATGCGACGCTGCCCCTGCTGGATCCCGGGAAGTACCGGTTGAGATCCCGCCGATCCGAGAGGTAGCGGGAGCCGCTGCGGAATCCGTCCGCATTGAGCATGGGCAGGGTGACGAGCGTGCCGGCAAGCGCCTTGGGATCGGTGCCCACGAAGACGCGCCGGGCCACCTCGACCCCGTTGATCTCGTCCCCGTGTATGCCGGCCGTTACGCACAGAGTAGGACCCGGTCGGGCACCTCTCGCCACGAAGACGGGAATGTTCAGCAGCGACGCCTGATAGGTAGTGTCCGGAATGAAGGGAAACCGTGCGGACGAACCTGGCTCGATGCTGCGGCCGACGACCTCCAGCGGTCCCCAGTCGGCTGGTGTGGCCGCCAGGCCCATCGGGACAGAAATCAGCCACATCATCACCAGCCAGATCCATCTGCTCATGTACCACTCCTTTCGACGAATACGGTGCCGCCGGCAGCAGGGCACCGGCGGAGCGATGCAGTATCATGGACGGACAGTCACATCGAGGGGAAGAGGATGGCATTCAAAGGCGTGGATCACGTGGTCGTGCGCGTGGCGGATCTGGAGTCGGCGATCGAGGGTTACTCGAAGATCCTCGGCACGGCACCCGAGCGACGTCACTCCGCCGAGCTGAAAGCGGATCAGGCGTTCTACTACTTCGACAACGGCACGTTTCTCGAGCTCATCTCGCCGACGGAGGACGGATCGCCCATCGCCGGCTCGCTGAAAAAGCTGGGCGACGGCATTCACACAGTGGCCTTTGCAGTGGACGACGCGAAGCAGACCGTGGCCGATCTGGACGGTAAGGGTGTACGGACCATCGGTGGCGCCTTCGTCCATCCTGCTTCGGCGAACGGTGTGCTGGTGCAGCTGTCGGAGCGTCGTTGACAGGTCCCCGGTCGGGCTTGTACTGCCTGACCGCCCTTCTCCTGCTCGCAGCGGGCGCGCAGGGGGAAGTCAACGTCTACGAGTCCGAACCCAACGACACACCGGAGGCTGCGACGCCCATCGCCGGCGAGGTGGCACTCTACGGCTCGATGCTGCCAGGCGATCAGGACGGCTTCCGCTGGACGGTGTCCGACGACGACGCCGGCAAACGCTGGACGTTCACGCTGTACGGCGTGCCGGGCGCCACGACGATCGCGGACCTGGTCCGGATTCAGTATGCGGACGACGGCTCGGTGGCGGTGGCGGACCGGCTCATGCAGATGGGAACCCGGGACGGGTCCGTCCCGTCGGTTCACAGGGGCCAGCTGTTCGACCCCGGTGAATATCTGATCGGCATCGCCCGTGCGGGTGGACCCGAGACTCCAGGTGGCAGCCCGTTCAGCCCGCCGTCGCTGGCCGGCGCTCTCAGCGACAAAGCGTCGCCCGCAGATGCGTCTCCTAAAACTCCGAAGGGAGCGGTGTCCGCCGCAGACGAAACCCCAGGCGCCTGGCGTTTCGTCATCCGTCAGGATTCGGTCCTCCCCATCGCTCAGCAGCCGGTGCCGGGCGATACCCGGGAGACCGCGGTCCTGCTGCGACCGGGTACGGAGCGTGCCCGCTACGAGACCGAGCTAAGGGTCTGGTACGGCCTGACCTTCACCGAGGCGCATGCCGGTCAGCGCTGGGACGTGGACGTCCGCGTTCCCATCGGCCGCCCGCTCACTGCGCGTCTGGTCGACGCGGACGGTACCGAGCTCGGCAGTCGCACCCCTGACGATCACGGGCTGATCCGGTTCGCCGACCTGGCGCCCGGGGTCACGACCTGGTTCCTCGAGTTGACCACGCCGGAGTCGGGATTCGTGCAGGCGGTGTCCAGCACGGCGGTCGGGGTGCGTGTGCAGGGCGAGGAAGCAGAGCCGAACGACGACCGCAACCTGGCCAATCGCGTGGATCTGTCGACCCCGCTCACCGGGCGGATCAGATCGGGTGAGCCGGCGGACTCGTTCACCTTCCCGATCACGGAGTCGCTGGCAGATCAGCAGCTCGTCCTCACCATCGATGCCACACCACCGGCAACCCTGCGCGCCCTGCTGACGGACCCGGGAGGCGATCAGGCTCAGTACCGGAATTACCAGACACCCATGGTCTTTCCCGATCTGGCGCTCGCTGCCGGTGACTGGGGCCTGACCCTGTCCAATACCTCCGAAGACACTACCTACACCGTCACGCTGACGTCCCAGGGTCCTCTGCCGAGCGGCATGGAGGTCGAGCCGAACGACACCATCGACCGCGCCAGCGGCGTTCCGGCCAACCTGCGGATCAAGGGACGATTCAGCGACACGGAGAGCGACTTCTTTCAGCTGCAGGTGCCCGGAGAACCGCAGCTCTGGCGGTTCCAGGCGATGGGCGACGGGCTCTTCGAGTTGGCCTACTACGATGGCGGTCTCGAGCAGCGGGCCGTGCTTCGGGTGCAGGGCGAGCAGCGGCGGCTGCGTCTCGATGACGTGTTTCTGCTGCCCGGTCGCCACTTCCTGCGCGTTTCGGGCAGGGACGGCGGTACCTATACCCTGCTCGCCCGGCCGGTCGGCCCACCGGATCCGAACGGTGAGCTCGAGCCGAACGACGAGTTCAACATGCAGCGGCTCGCCTTCGGTCAGCATCGCACCGGGCTGCTTGCCGAAGGCGCAGACATCGACAATTACCGGTTTTTTCTCGGCAACTGGGAGCACATCCGCCTGAGCGTGACGCCACCGCCTGACGGCATCGTCGATCCCGATCTCTACTGGTACGGCGAGCTGCTCGGTGACGGTCAGCCGGTGAGTCCCGGGGAACCGATCTCGGTGGAGGGTCTGTTCCCGCCCGGCGACTACCGGGTCGCACTGTCGCCCCGTCAGGTGAGCGACGGCGAGTACGCGCTCAGCCTGGAGCGCCTGCCCCGTTTCACCTGCCCGGCGGACTGCGAGCCGAACGGCATGGGCAGAATCTGGCTGGCGGCTCCGCTGCCCGCGGATCTGGTCCTCGAAGGTCGAACGGGAGAATGGCGGGACACCGACGTCTACCAGCTGCCCGCCTTCGAGCAGCCGACGGAACTGCTGATACGCACGGCGCAACCGGTCGGCTCGCTGGCCATCGGCCTCCACGACCAGAACCAGGATCGGTTGACCTTCGATGCCGATCTCGGCGGCTATCGGGCGACGGTGCCCGCGGGCGGACCCTACCGGCTAGAGGTCGACGCCGGTGGGCAACGCTACCGGCTCAGCCTCGACTTCCCCAACGGCGCGCTCACACCGGTGAGCGGATCGCCGGACGCCGAGCTCACCCTGTCGCTCACGAATGATTCGGTCTCGGCCTACCGGAGTGACGGTCAGCAGGTTCATGGAACGCTCGAGATTGCCAACCGGGGCAGCGAACCGCTGCCGCTCGATCTCGAGTCCGCATCCAGTGATTACCGGTGGCACGCGATGCTCGATGAGAACGCGGTAACGGTGCCGGCCGGCGGTCGGCTTTCGGTACCCATCACCGTCGAGGTGCCCGCTGACGCCTGGGCCGACCGACCGGTGCGGATCAGTGTGGGTGCCCGCGACGCATCCGGTCGGCAGACACAGACGTGGTCCGAGCTCGCGGTCAGTCGTGATCTCGCCAGCGTCGAGCCCCACCTCTACTGGCCGATTCCGGACGCGCTGCGGGGCGGGTTCAATGCCGCCTGGCTGCCCTTCGGCGCGACGCTCGATGACGAGTCGATCCCCGGTATCGATATGCTGCGCGACGGCCTCAACTTTCCGGACATCAGCATGGCGTGCTGCGGCGCCTATGGCTGGACGGAGGCGGAGCAACCCGTCTTCACGCTGGATCTGCCGGGAGACGAGCCGCTGCCGGTGGCCGGTATCGCCCTGGACCACTTCGGCACGTCGAGCCCCTACGACAACGTCCGCGAAGCAGCGCTGCTGCTTTCCCAGGACGGCGTCGAGTTCCGCGAGGTGCTGCGCTTCGAGACCGAGGCCATCGAAACGGAACAGCACTTCGCGCTCGAGACACCGGTGCCTGCCCGCTTTGCCCGCCTGGTGGTGCACAGCACCTTCGAGGATCCCCGCTACCAGCGGTTGTCCGCCGCCGAGTGGAAGGTGATTCTCGAGCCCGGCTTCGACCTGTCCCACGGCGAGGGCTTCAATCTGGCGTCGCCGGCGCTCGGCGGTCATCTGGTCTGGGACGCACCGGCGGAGGCACTGCACCCTGTCCACGTTCTCGAAGACCGGGACCAGGCCGAGGCGATCACCCTGCGCGACGAGACTGTGAAGGACTACGTGTTCGCCTTCCACCAGAACCGCGCCGCCCGGATCGCCCGCATCGACTGGCTCTATCCTGACACGCTCGACGAGAGTTCGACGACTTTCCAGACCGTGAGCCTCTCGGTCAGTCTGAATTCACCCGCCGGCCCCTGGTTGCCGATCGGCAAGCTGGATCTGTCCGGTGCCGTGTCCGAAGCGTCGCTGACACTGCCCGATGCACCCTGGGCCCGGTTCGTGCGACTGTCCGCCGAGAAACCGCCCGAAGGCTACTCGGCGTACGCGCCCGGACTCATCCGGATCTGGGAGCGACCCGGTGGCGACGACTACACGTCCGTGCTCACCGAGTGGGGCAGCATCGGTCCGAAGGCGTTCTACGAGCTCGCGACCGGACTCCATCCGGAACCCGGCCTGGTGGCGGTCGGCAACGACAGCCGCGCGAGCGCTGCGGAGCTTCCCATCGGAGAGGCGGCCCGGGGTCAGGTATCTCTCGGCACGCAGACGCACTGGTACCGGCTGATCATGCCGGAAGGGACCAATACGCTGAACCTGACCCTGAACGGCGATCCCACGGTGCGCACGGTGCTGTCCCTCGAGGACGAAGCCGGTACGCAGATCCGGCTGCGCCGGGTCGATCAGCAGGAGCGGCTCGACGAGCACCGCTTCGAGGCGGTCGTCGACGCCGGCGCCACCGTGTGGCTGGCGGTCAGCGAGCCGCCGCGCAACGTGGTCTTCGCCTGGGACACGAGCGCCAGCGTCAATGCCTACATCCCGCTGATCAGAAACTCGCTGGTGGCGTTCAGCGGCCAGGTCGTGCCCGGACAGGAGGCGGTGAACCTGATGCCGTTTTCCATGCAGCCGCTGCTCCGGGACTGGTATGGCGAGCCGTACATGCTGCAGACCATCCTCAACGACCACCGGCGCGGCAGCACGTCGAGCTCCGCGGAGTGGACGCTGATGGCTGCCGCCGAGGCGCTCGGACCGAGAGCGGGTACCAAGGCCGTGGTCGTGATCACCGATGCCGAGACGCCGGAGGAACCGGGCCTGTGGGCGGCGCTGCTCGCGACGCAACCACGCGTGTTCGGCATCGGCGTCGCCGGCAGCAGACGTCTCGAGCAGAACCTGTTCCGCGACTGGGCCAGCGTCAACGGTGGTCAGTACACGCAGCTGCGTTATCAGGGCGAGATGGAGATCGCGTTCGACCGCGCGAGCACGCTCATGCATCGGCCGGCCGGCTACACGCTGCGCGCTGCAGCCGAGTTCCGCGAGGCGCCCGGTCCGGGACGCCTGCAGGTGCTGGCAGGATCCGACCGCGGTACCGCCCGCGGTCGCGCCGTCGAGCTGATCCTGGACGCTTCGGGGTCGATGCTGCAGCGCATGGAAGGCGAACGCCGCATCAGCATCGCCAAGGACATGCTCACGGAAGCAGTGCGCGAGCACATTCCGGCGGGTACACCCGTTGCCCTGCGCGTGTTCGGTCACCGCAAACCCAATGCCTGTGAGAGCGACCTCGAGCTGCCGCTCGGGCCCCTCGACCCGGCGGCCGCCGCCGGTGTGATCGCCGGTGTCCAGGCCATGAACCTGGCGAAGACGCCCATCGCCGACTCGCTGGCGGCCGTACCGGGTGACATCGGCGGTGCTCGGAACGTGACGGTGGTTCTGGTCACCGATGGCGAGGAAACCTGCGACGGCAATCCGGCGGCAGTGATCGGGCAGCTCAAGGGTCAGGGCATTGCGGTGAGTCTGAACATCGTCGGCTTCGCCATCGACGATGCGGAGCTCGCAGCGCAGTTTCGCGACTGGGCGGCGCTGGGTGGCGGCCGCTACTTCGCAGCCGACGATCCCCGGGGTCTGCAGGATGCGCTGGAAGGTGCGCTCGCGCTGACCTACACGGTGACCGATCCGGGCGGCAACACCGTGGCCGAGGGCGCGGTCGGCGCGGACCCGGTGACGCTCGACCCCGGGACCTACCGGGTGCGCGTGAACTCGGGATCGGGGAAGATCTTCGAGGCGGTGGTCGTGGAGGGAGGCCGCGACGTGACGTTGACTGTCGACTGACCTGGCTGGTTGGCGCTGGACGAATCAGGGGAACGGTAGATGACCATGACGCGGCAGGATGTAGTGATCGTAACCGGCGCTGGAACCGGCATCGGCCGGGCGACGGCGCTGCGCTTTGCGACGGCGGGAGCGACCGTGATCGCCAACGGCCGACGCCGAGAGAAACTGGAGGACCTCCGTCGCGACGCGGGGGAACATCCGGGTGCCATCGTCCCGTTCCCCGGCGACGTGGGCACGCAGGAAGTGGCAGACGCGCTGATCGCCGAGGCCGGGCGGCACGGGCGCCTCGACACCCTGGTGAACAACGCCGGTGTTGGCTGGTCTTACGGGGTGGAACATCCCGGCTCCATGGCGGCGCTGGCTGACACACCGCCCGAATGGTGGCGCGAGGTGATGCGTATCAACCTGGATTCCGTGTACTACACCTGTCACGCCGCCCTGCCCGTGCTGCTGCGCCAGGGCAACGGCAGCATCGTCAACGTGGCGAGCGGTGGTGGCCTGCGAGGGATGGCGGATGCCCACACCTACTCGGTGACCAAGGCGGGTGTGATCAACCTCACCCGCTCGCTAGCCCGTGCCTATGGACCCAGCAACATCCGCGCGAACGTGGTGGCCCCCGGATTCGTCGATACCGAGATGGTCTCTCCGGTGCTGGACAATCCAGCGAATCCGTTTCTCGACGACGCGCTCAGATACCAGATTTCACCGCTGGGCCGTCCCGGTCGACCGGAGGAGATCGCCGCAGCCATCTACTTCTTGAGCCAGGAAGGCACCTACTGCAACGGCGCCGTGCTGGTAGCCGACGGAGGCTCACTGGCGTAGCGGATACCGCGCGGGTCAGCTGGCCGTCGTCGAGAGAAAAACCAGCACGATGGTCTCGAACAAGTCGGCGACCCCAGGTACGAACAGCACCAGCAGCGGGGTGAGCACGATCAGCGCCGCGCAGAGGATGAAGTAGTTCTTCCACGTCATGATTCAGTCTCCCCTCGGTGCCAGCTCGAACACCCACACATCGCCGGACTCGATCATCTGACGATTGGCACCCGGCGCGTATTTCTGCCGCATCTTCGCGACGATGCCGTCGAGCTCCGGACCTCCGGTGATGCGGATGAGCCGACGCGGGTAGCGAACGCCGTTGATGCGGATCTCACCCGAGCCGTCACCTTCCACCACCTGAAAGGCCCAGTCCTTCCAGATGCGCCCCAGGAACGAGCGCATGTAGCCGGAAGGGACATAGATCTTCCCACCGCTCTCCATGATCCAGGTCCGCCGTGAGCTGACCGGATCATCGATCTGCAGCTCGATGACCTGGATGTCGTCCGTGAACGACCAGTCGGGCTCCGGGCCTTCGTATACCTCGCCGGTCGTGAACGCGCCGCCGGGAAACAGGATGGACGGGCCGTCGGCGTTGCGGTGCTCGACACGCAGCGTGACCAGGGCCGCCGCGAAAACAACGACCAGGACGCCAACGATCTGCACAAGGATCTTCAGTATTTTCATTCCCCTCTCCCCTGACGATGCAGCCGATGCTACCGGACCCGGTGAGAAGGTGCGAACCGGCGGGGCTGGCGGGTGATCTCCCCGGATAGTAGTTTCACCTTTTCGGGCACAGAGGAAGGAGGACTCATGGGTCTCAGAGGAGACGCTGCCATCGTCGGCATCGCCGAGTATCCGCACACACGGAAGTACGACGGCGAGAGGAAGTTCACGCTCAGCCAGTGGGCGGAGCTGACCCGGATGGCCCTCCACGATGCCGGCCTCGAGCCTGAGCAGATCGACGGGGTGTGCTGCTCGGACATCCGCGAAGCCGGTATGTTCACCCCCGCCACCATCGTCGAGTACCTGGGCAGGCCGGTGAATTTCGCCGAGCGTATCGATCTCGGCGGCGCCAACGCGGTGGGCATGGTCTGGCGTGCGGCCGCTGCCATCGAGCTCGGCATCTGCGACGTGGTGGTGTGCGCACTGCCATCACTGCCGACGCCACGGGATCCCAGCCCGCCACCACCCAGTCCCGAGATGTTCTTCGGCGCTTCCAGCGCCCGCTGGGGGTCACCGCAGGGAGAATTCGACATTCCCTATGGAAACCTCGCCCAGAACTGCGGCTACGCCATGATCGCCCAGCGGTACGGGGCACAGTACGGCTACGATGCCGAAGCCATGGCGAAGCTCGTAGTCGATCAGCGCACCAGCGGCGCCGCAAATCCGAACGCGGCCTTCTTCCGCAGTCCGGTGACCGTCGACGACGTACTCGGCAGCAAGGTCATCGCCGATCCGCTGCACATGCTGGAAATCGTCATGCCGGTGGCCGGCGGTGGCGCGGTGGTGCTGGCATCTCGCGAGATCGCCGAGCGCTGCAATCACCGACCGGTGCGGGTGACGGGATTCGGCGAACACCTGACGATCAAGACGCCGACCTATGCAGAAGACCTGTGCGTCACTCCCGTCGGTCCGGCGTCCAGGCAGGCCTTCGCCATGGCTGGTGTCGTGCCCGGCGAGGTGGATGCAGCCGAGATCTACGACTGCTACACCATCACCGTGCTGCTGACGCTGGAAGACGCGGGATTCTGCGCCAAGGGCGAAGGCATGCGCTTCATTCGCGAGCACGATCTGACCTTCGGCGGCGACTTCCCCCTGAATACGCACGGCGGTCAGCTGAGTATGGGTCAGGCGGGTGCTGCCGGTGGCATGACCCAGGTGGTGGAAGCGGCGAGGCAGCTGATGGGACGGGCAGATGTCCGCCAGATCGCCGGCTGCAACACGGTCTACGTTTCAGGTACCGGTGGCGTGATGAGTGAGCAGAGCGCGCTGATCCTGCAGGGAGGTTGATGATGGAAATGAAGTTCGAACGGCCCCTGCCGCAGGAAACACCCGTCACCCGGCCCTTCTGGCAGGGACTGCGGGATGGCTGCATCCGCCTTCAGCGCTGCGACGACTGCGGCCGCTGGGTGTTTTACCCGCGCAGCCACTGTCCTCATTGCCTCTCTGAGGCACTGTCCTGGCACACCGCCTCCGGCAGTGCAACGCTGTACACCTACACCATCGCCCGGCAACCCACCGCGCCGCACTTTGCCGAGGAAGTGCCCCAGCGGATTGCGGTGGTGGAGCTCGAGGAGGGGGTGCGGCTCACGACCACGCTGGTCAACGTGGCGGATGGGGATATCCGCATCGGGATGGCCGTGAAACCGGTCTTCGACCGGTGCTCCGAGGACGTGACGCTGCTTCGCTTCGAGCCGGCCTGACGCCGACGCGACTACATGTTCGACCGTCCGGGGTTGAACTCGAACGGTTCCGGCCAGACATCCGGAAGGTCGACAAGCACGCCAGGCTCGGTGGCGTTTTCCGCCAGCGACAGCGCCGAACGCAGTACGTGCAGCTGCATGTCCCGATCGAAGGGCTTACCGAAAGCATTGCCCATGGGGAAGTTCACGAACAGGCTGCGCGGTGGCTTGACCTGAGCCGTGAGATCACGGCCTGTTGAGATGCACACCGTGGTGATACCCGCTGCTTCGACGACCCGGCAGACCAGACCCACGGTCTGGTGGTCGAGGGGTCAGGCAGGGACCGCGATGAGCAGGTCCACCTCGTCTTTTTTCAGCTCCGCCACGTAGGCCGGGGCGGATTCCTCCAGCACCTTGGTGCGGTTGTAGATGCGACCCATGAAGCCGCTCCAGAACCGGGGCGCGAGGCTGCCGATCTCTCCGGCCTCGACGAGCTCACGAAGGCGGTCGATGGGAAACTGACAGTTGATGTCTCGGTCCGCATCACGATGGTCGTAGTAGCTGTCGTGAATCTGGAAATCTTTCGAGTCCGCGCCCTGCGGAATCTCGTCGAGACGGTGGTCGTTCCTCGCCAAGGGATCGAACGCGGGCATGGCGCAGAGCGAGATGCCGCCCGAGGTGAGCATGGTCACCCGGCACTCGCTCACCGGTTTCGGGAGTGGCTGCCAGGGCGCGTCCTCGTAGACGCTCCACTGGTACGGCGGGTGGCCCATGGCACCGTAGTAAGCTGCAAGCCCCTCCACATAACGGATCGGTTCGGTCCGCACGGTCGCATCACTCATCGTCTGCTTCCCTCTATGTCTCACTGAAGTATCGTCGTCCGCTGCACGGGATGGAAGCCCATCACCGCACCAGGTGGTAAGAGCTTCCGCTCACTTCCGCCCGGTCACCAGGAACTGGGGCAGCAGCGCAAAGAAGGTCTTCTCCTCCACCGCCCGGTCCACGTCAGCGAGGAAATCCGCAATCTCGGCGTCGTCGATCTTTCCCGAGGTTCTCGCGTAGGACGCCATGTTATAGATCACGCCCCGCAGACCGCCGGATGTGTCGGCGTTCGCTATGACCTGAACGCGGACGTCTTCAAAACCCGCGCTCCGGAACATGCCATAGAGCCGCCGGGCAATCAGCGGCGTGCGGAACGCGACGCTGGCGGCGGACATGAGTCGCGTGAAGCGCTCGCCCAGTGGTTCCAGCACGACCCCGCCCCAGTCGCTGTCACTGACGTGGACGATGCCGCCGGGTTTCACGATCCGGTAGAACTCGCGGACGGTGGCTTCAGGATCCGGCACGTACTCGAGCACGTTCTTGCACACGACCCGGTCGACGTCGGCATCGTCCACGGGGATGCGTTCGCCCTCCATCTGCCGTGCGTCCACCCGATCGCCCAGCCCCTGCTCGTCACAGAGTGCACGCGTCCGCGCGAGGAAATCCCGGTTGATGTCCACGGCCAGCACGCGGCCCGACGGACCGACCCTGCGCGCCAGCTCGACCGCGAGACCGCCCGGGCCGCAGCCGTAGTCGGCAACTACCTGACCGGTCCCAATGGCTGCTGGAGCAATCAGCGCTTCGTAGCCATCGCGCCACTGGAACATGGCTTCGTAGCGGGCCATGCGATCTTCCTCCACGTGGAGCCAGTGATCGCGGTAGTAAGTATCCAGTTCGTCCGGCACGTCACCTCCTCTGCGGATTCGCATTCAGTCGCATTCTGCTCCGCCCGACACAGGCAGCTCGCAATTGGGACTGGTGTTGCCCGGCTCGGGCAGGCCTTCGCACCACAACCCCCTGCCTCCGTCTGCTTCGGCCCATGTCGTGCCGAGCTGAAACAGTTCGCTCAGCCCCAGCCTTCTGTCCGTTCCGGTCTTCTCGAACGTCTCCGCCGGCAGCAGCCCGACACGATAGTCGATGCTCGCGACCTTCATTGTCCAGCCTCCCTGCTTCCGCGATACGGCGAGTGCCTCGTCCACCTCCTCGGCAATGTCGCTGAGGTTGCTCCGCAGCAGGCTGGAAACCAGCAGATCGACCGATCGTCCCACCATGGATTCCATACCGGGGTGAAGGCACTGACGGGGACTGACCAGCTGATTGTTGACGACGGCATAGACGGTCAGCTTTTTCGCGGCATCGGACTGCCGGGACTCGTTGACCGCCCGCGCAATGGCTTCGATCTGCTGCACGTAGATGGTGCGGGATACGCCACCATCCGCATGGTGATACGGGATGCTCCCCGCCTCCGGCATGCTGCCATCTGCAGCTACCGGAATGGTCTTGAACACCGCCGGCATCGCCGACGACGCCAGGATCAGATTGTGATAGTCACGGGTGAGATCCGCTGCCAGCACCTGGTCGCCTGCCAGCTGTGCGTCCAGGACCCTGGCCGCCCGCTCACCCAGGTTCCAGTGGCAGAACTGGCCCGTTTCCAGGTTGGTCGTGCCGATCCACAGCTGACGCCCGCTGGCACGGTAGAGGCGGCCGGCTTCCGCGATCATCGAGGTGGGAAGCACCTCGCGGAGTGTTTTTCGCAGTGGCTCCAGCGTGTAGACGGAGTCGACGAAAGGAAAAAGCCAGCGTCTGGCCCGGACATCCCGGTTTCCCATCTCACCCCCGTAGGCCCGGGCCATCTGCCGGTAGGGATCCGTGACGTTGTCCCGGCCCAGATAGGCCCAGGTCGCCATTACGGCACCCGTGCTGATGCCTGTCACAAGATCGAATTCCGGACTGTCCCGCCAGCCTTCGAGCAGACCGGCACCGAAGGCGCCACGGGAGCCGCCGCCGGAAAGCAGCAGAACGTTCACCTCCCGTCCCGACGTCCGGAACGCCCGGTTGCCGGCGGCGGGATCGTCCCCGCAGAATTCAGCCGCAAGGGAAACCTGCATGCCGGGCTCGGAGCTGTCGCAGACAGGGCACGGGTATGTCGTGCAGCCACTCATGATCAGGAGCACCAGGAGCAGGGTTCGGCGCGACACTGTTTGGTTCCGGTTGACGTCAGTGAATGCCGTGCATGAGCCGTTTCAACCGCGGCGTCATCAGCAGGATGAGCGTGCCTACCGCGCAGGGCACGAGCACCAGCAGCAGGTAGAACCCACCCAGCCCGCCGATGACGAAGGTCCACTCGCCCTGCTCGAGACGGACCGAGTAGCGGGCGATCAGACCTCCGGCGAGGTTTGCGAGCGAGAACGTGAAGAACCAGACACCCATCATCAGGGACTGCAGTCTGATCGGGCTCAGCTTGGTGACCATGGACAGCCCCACGGGCGACAGACAGAGCTCGCCCCAGGTGTAGACCACGTAGGTGATCAGCAGCCACTGCGGGCCGGCGATGCCGTCGTCACGCGCTTCCACGGCGCCGAAGACCATGGCGATGAAGGCGAGGCCGAGCAGCCAGAGACCGAGCGCGAACTTGACCGGAGTGGACGGTTCGCGATTTCGCCGACTCAGTGCCATCCACATCCATGCGAACAGCGGCGCGAAGAAAATGACGGCCGCCGGATTGACGGCCTGGTACCAGGTCGCCGGAAACGGTTCGGCCAGCAGGCCCCAGATCGTCCGGTCGGTGGACTGGGCAGCGAAGATGTTCATGGAGCTGCCGGCCTGCTCGAAGGCCGCCCAGAACGCGATGTTGCCGACGAACGCCAGAACCAGAATGACGGCGATGCGCTGGACCTCCACCGCCGTCAGTCGTTCACGTTGGCGGACCTGGTGAGCGGCAGGCGTCGCGGTCCGCTCCGGCGGCCCGCCGATACCCTCCAGGTACCGGCCGCGGAAGGTCTGGTAGAAGATCAGACCCAGGATCATGCCCACCGCCGCCGCACCGAAGCCCCAATGCCAACCGAGCTTCTCGCCGAGAGTGCCGGCGACCAGGGGTGCGGCAAAGGCACCCACGTTGATCCCCATGTAGAACACGGTGAAGCCACCGTCGCGACGGGGATCGTTCTCGCCGTAGAGCTGACCCACCATCACCGAGGCACAGGGCTTGAAGAAGCCGGTGCCGACGACGATGAGCACCAGCCCGGTTAGAAAACAGATGAGCGCACCGGGACCCGTCTGCAGGCTCACGGCCTGTCCTGCGCTGATCCCGAAAGCCTCGGTCGTTGCGAGGCAGATATGACCGGCGGCGATGATCGAACCGCCGATCAGCATGGACCGATGGGTACCCAGCAGCCGGTCCGCCAGCAGGCCGCCGAAGATCGGCGTCAGGTAGACGCCCCAGGTGTAGATACCGTAGAGCAGGTAGGCGGATTCCTCCGACCAGCCGAACCCGGGATTGCCACCGGACTTCGCGCTTTCCGTGGACGCGACCAGGTAGAGCACGAGCAGTGCCCGCATACCGTAGTAGCTGAACCGCTCCCACATCTCCGCGATGAAGAGCACCCACAGTCCGCGTGGCTGAGCGGCTCCGACGGCACCGGCATCCGTGATCGCTTGCAGGACACACCTCCCTTGTCAGAACCGCGACCTTAAGGCCACAAAGCAGCGGACGCCAGCACCGGCAATGGGCGTCCGTCCTGCCGGGGGTCGCATTCCGCAGCCATCTGGAGTTTACTGTTCCCATCGATTTCGGGTCGGAAAGGGGGGCCGATGGATTTCGATGACTTCCGCGAGGATGCCGAGCAGTGGCTGACTGATAACTGTCCGGCGAGCCTGCTCGGACGCCGGGAGCCGGTCTCCGGCGGCGGCCGTAAGGTACCCATCACGGACCCGGACAGCCAGCGGTACTTCGACGCCATGCTCGAGCGGGGCTGGACCGTACCGCACTGGCCCACCGAGTACGGAGGCGCCGGGCTCGCCGCGGACGAGCACTATGCCCTGCGTCAGGCCATGAGCAACGTCGGCGCTCCGATGCCGCTGGCCGGCATGGGTACCACCATGATCGGACCCACCCTGCTCGAGCACGGCACACCCGAACAGAAGGCCCGCCACCTGCCGAAGATCGCCAGCGGCGAGATCCGCTGGTGTCAGGGTTACTCGGAACCCGGCGCCGGTTCGGACCTCGCCAGTCTCACCACCCGGGCGATCGACGAGGGTGATCACTACCTGATCAACGGTTCCAAGATCTGGACCTCGGGTGCCCAGTATGCCGACTGGATTTTCTGTCTGGTCCGAACGGATTTCGACGCCCCCAAGCATGAGGGCATCAGTTTCGTGCTGTTCTCCATGGATCAGCCGGGCGTCTCCGTCAAGCCGATCCGGCTGATCAGCGGCGCGTCGCCGTTCTGCCAGTGCTTCTTCGATGACGCCCGGGCACTCAAGGAAGATCTGGTCGGCAAGCAGAACCGGGGCTGGACCATTGCCAAGCGGCTGCTGCAGCACGAGCGTTCGTCCATCTCCGGCGCCATGCCCGCGACCCGTTCCGTGCCGGAGGTGGCCGGCGAGTACGTCGGCATGGCCGACGGCAGGATCGCTGATGCCGCGTTTCGCAGACAGGTCATCGACCACGAGCTGGACGCCCTGGCTTTCACGCTCACCCAGCAGCGTGCCCGCGAGGAGAATACCGACGGGCGTACCCAGACTTATGCCACCTCCATTTTCAAGCTCTGTCGCAGCGAGCTGACAGTTCGCCGCACGGAGCTCATCGTCGCCATGATGGGCACGCGGGGCGTCGGCTGGACGGGCGAACCGTTCAAGTCGGACGAGCTCGAGGAAACCCGTTTCTGGCTGGCCCGCAAGGCCGGCACCATCGCCGGTGGCTCGTCCGAGGTGCAGCGCAACGTCATTGCCAAACGCGTGCTCGGTCTGCCCGACTGAGCAGCCGCACAGGAGAAGACTCATGAGTGAAGCATTCAGCTACCAGGAAAGCGATGGCGTGCTGGCGGGACCGGTCCGCGCCCCGAGGAACAGTGCGAGGCACCTGGGTGCCGGCAGCATTCACGACGACGCCACTGCCCAGAAGCTCGGCTTCCGGGGCGGCACCGTGGCCGGCTCGCTGCACATGGAGCAGTTTCCGCCGCTGCTGATCGCCGCCTTCGGTGATGACTGGCAGAAGCACGGCGGCATGTCGCTTTACTTCAAGTACGCGACGACGGACAACGAGCCGGTGCAGGCGTTCGTCCGGCGGCCCGGGCCCGGGGCGCAGCGCACAGAGATCTGGATGGACGACGTGAACGGCAATCGTGTGGCCGATGGCACTGCGAGCCTCGGCGCGGATGCCGGTTCCACAGTCCGTGCGCGGATCGCAGCCATGCCGACGCCCGAGGACATCCGGATCCTCGCCAACGTCTCAGCCGGCGACGAAGGCGAGCGCGTGCCGACCCGCATCGAGCCAACGGCACTCGAGTCCCGTCTGGCGGTGATCACCGAACCGCTGCCCGCCTACACCGATGCGGCCCTGTTCGGGGCGCCCATTGCCACCCCGGCGCTTCAGGTTCAGGTGCTGCGTCCGGCCGAACGGAGCATCCTGCCGCGGAACTCGGATTTCGGCGTCGGCCTGTTCGGCGCCATCGAGCTGCAGCTGCTTGCCGGACCGGTTCTGGTGGGCCACGACTATGAAACCCAGGCAAAGGTGCTGGCGGTGGGGGAAACGCCGAAGACGGAGTATCTCTATTACGAGGCCAGCCTGTTCGAACCTGGTGGCCGCGACGCTGTCTTAACTATGGTCATGATGCTTCGGTTCATGAAAGCCTCATCCAAGCTCTGGCGCTGAAGTAAAGGCGCCATCCGGGCGAAAGAGGATCGGGCGGAATTAAGGAGCAATGAGATGAAACTGAAACGGCAATACTGGATCGGCGCCGATCTGGACGAGCTGGAAGCCATCGAGCGCGAACTCGAATCGAGTGGCACCCTGCGCGGACAGATCCACGTGCTGACGCTGGACGATACGAGCGCGGAAAATCACCACCAGCTGCACGACGTGCAGTCGCTGATGAAGAAGGATCTGATCCGCTCCGGATTACGCGGATTGGGCATCGGCCTGATCGGCGCCGCGCTGGTGCTCACCGGGGCGAAGTTCGCAGGCTGGACGGAAACCGCTGCCGGCTGGTGGCCGTTCGCGTTCCTCGCCGTCGTCGTGCTGGGGTTCGCCACCTGGGAAGGCGGGCTGTGGGGCATTCAGACCCAGAATGCCAACTTCCAGCGGTTCGAAGAGGCGTTGAAATCCGGCAAGCACCTGTTCTTCGTCGACCTGAGAGAAGACCAGGAAGGTCAGCTCAAGGAAGTCATGGGACGGCACGGCGGCACCGAGTTTGCGGGTACCGGGTCCGCCAATCCCCACTGGATGATTCTCTGGCAGCACCGCCTGAAGAGCTTCCTGACGGAAACCATGCCCTGAGTCGATGCCGGTCACCGGTCCGCTCAACCACATCGACATCTCGGTGGGCTATCCGGAAAGGTCGATTCCTTTCTACGACGCTCTGCTGAAGGCGCTCGGTTACCGCCGCTGGCGGATCGACGCGCCGGAGTGGGCCGGCGACCATCCGAGCCGTGCGACCTGGGGTATGCGTTACGCGGACGGCTCCCGCTTCGACATCGAGGTTCGCCCGTCCAGGGAAGGCAGCCGCGACCGCCGCTATGACCGGTACGAACCCGGTCCACATCATCTTGCCTTTCATGCAGCCAGCGAAGCGATGGTCGACCTGGTACACGATGCCGTCCGAGCGGCCGGTGGCGAGGTGCTCGATGCACCCGCCGAGTACGGTGGCCAACCTGCTTACGGCGATCAGTACTACGCGGTTTTCTTCGCGGATCCGGACGGTGTGAAGCTCGAGGTGTGCTACGTCAGCAAAGCGAATCCCTGACAGCGCCTGTCCTGAGGAACCTCTGAACAGGAAGCTCCCTAGGTAGTTTTCCCGATTGCCGCTGCGCCGGATGGTTCGCGATCCTCGGAGACACCATAAGAGGTAACGACCGTGCTCCACCCTCTGCAGATCACATGGCGGGATGTCCCCCGATCGGATGCCCTGGAAACCGACATCCGGGAAAAGTCGGAAAAGCTCGAACACTTCTACGACGGGATCATCAGCTGTCACGTTACCGTGGAGGCGTCCAATCATCGCCATCACAAGGGCAATCTCTACCGGCTGCACATCTCGCTGGAGGTTCCTGACAAACAGATCGTGGTCACCCGCGACCCGGGGGAGAATCACGCTCACGAGGACATGTACGTGGCGGTTCGCGACGCGTTTGACGCGGCGCGCCGGCAGCTGCAGGACTACGCCAGGATCCGGCGGGGAAAGATCAAGCACCACGACGAAGGCGGCCGCTGATCCCGCCCGCGCGGGCAGTTCAAGCGCCCGTCCCTCCGCCCTTCCGGCGCTGGATACCGGCGGTAAGCACAAGCCGCATCGCTTCCTCCACACCGATGTCGAGACCGACGAGACGGGAGCGGGGTATGAGCATCGTGAAGCCACCGATCTGATAGCTGAGCGGCAGGTAGACGGCTACCTGTTCTGCCATTTCCGGCTCGCGGAGCGACACGGGTCGATTGTCCGTGACGAAGCCGATCAGGCGTGTGTCGTTGCCGAACAGATCCACACTCACCACGGAGGCGCCTTCCGCAGGCCGGCGGGAGAAGAAGTCGAAGAAGTCGGAGAGCGCGCTGTAGACTGTCTTCACCAGCGGCACGCCCTCGAACAGGCGCAGCACGGAGTTCCACAACCGGCCGATGATGAACGTCTGCACCAGCACACCTACGACGTAGATGATGACCACACCCAGCACGAAGCCGAGACCGGGCAGGTAGTACTGCTCCGGTAACAGGAAGAGAAACACCGGCCGCAGCAGCGCCTCGGTGGACTTCGCCAGCCAGATCACGATCCAGACCGTCAGTGCCGCCGGCAGCACGGCGCCGAGACCGCGCAGAAAGGTGGAGGTGATGTAGCTCATGATGCTTGCTCGATCCGCAGGGCGCGTTATCTTAGCAGAGCCGACATCGGCGACCCGATTTGGAGACGTCGCATGCCACTGTCCCGAAAGCTCGCTCTCGATGACGACCAGATCGAAGAGCTCATGACGAGCTGCTGGAACTGCCGGATCGCCACCATCGGTCCGGGCAGCCGCATCAATCTCACACCCATGTGGTTCGGCTGGGCCGGCGGCAGGGTTTACATCTACGGGCGTGGTCAGAAGGTGGTGAACCTGCGGCGCAACCCCACCAGCACGATCATCGTCGATCGCAATGAGAAGTTCCCGGAGCTGCAGGCCATCATGATGCAGGGCACGGCCACCGTGCTCGAGGACGCCGACGCGGAGGCGGCGGATCCGCATCTCGCCGAAGCGAGGGCGCAGATCGGCAGGAAGTACAACGGTGGCCACGGCCAACCACAGGTTGACAATCCGCCGCCGAGCGCCGCGACAGCGCGCGGCAGCAACGGCCGCTGGATGGTTTTCCAACCGGAGTCCACGGTGACCTGGGACAACTTCAAGCTGGCAGCCCTACGCCGCTGAGGTCATCTCGACCGCTGGACTCACCAGGTGTCGCGCTGTCGCCATGCACCCAGCTTCAGTGCAGCTGCAGTCAGAGCCCCATAAACGAACATGCCGAGCGCAAGACAGACGTAGACGGCATTCAGTCCGAGTGAGAAGACGCTTACCGCCAGCATCGCACCACCGACACCGATGACGAACCGCAAGGCAGTGGCGATGACCGGCCAGAGCACGGTTCCGGCACCCTGAGAAGCGAAGTACAGCGACAGCCCCAGGCCCTGAAAGGCGAACAGCGGTCCGACGATGTGCAGGTAGGACTCTCCCGTCGCCCAGGTTGCAGCATCTTCGGCGAAGAGCCCGAGCCACAACCCCGGAAAGACCGCGAGCAGCACCCCGACCACCCCGGTGACCGCCGCCGCGGCAAGTCCGCCGAGCCAGCCGATCTGCTCCGCCCGCGCGAAATTACCCGCACCCACGTTGGTCCCCACCATGGCGGTCATGGCGGCACCCAGGCCGAAGACCATGGGAATGAGCAGGAACTCGAGGCGGGCGACGATGCCGTAACCGGCCAGTGCCGCCACACCGAACCCACTGATCAGACCGTTGATCATGCCGATCGTCAATACCACGAAGATGGGCGAAAGGGCCGCCAGAGCACCGACCCGGAAGATGTCCGCAAACAGCGCGCCCTGAAGCCGTAAGCCGGAAATCTCCAGCCGAACCGGTGAGTCGCTTCGCTGCAGTCGGAACAGCAGGACGCACGTATTCAGCGATGCGACGACGAGCAGTGCAACCGCCGAGCCGGTCAGACCCATGGCCGGTACCCCGAACCAGCCGAGCATCAGCGTTCCCGACAGCGGTATCTGCACGCAGGCGCCGAGGATCATCAGCGTGGCCGGCAGCTTCATGTTACCTATCCCGCGCAGCACGCTGTTCAGCAGGGCCATGGTCCAGACGAGCACCGCACCGCCGAACAGCACGTCGGCATAGTCGCCTGCGACGGCCGCGATGGTGTCGTTCGCGCCCAGCGCAGCGAACAGCCAGGCACCCGCGGTATGCCAGAAAACAAGGAACAGCACGCCAGCGATCAGGGCGATCACCAGTGCGTGCCAGATGAGCGCAGCGGCTCGATCCTGCCTGCCCGCACCCAGCGAACGGGCGATGGCACTCGAGACCGCACCGCCGATGGCGCCGTTGGCCAGCATCTGCATGAGCATGAGCCCAGGGAACATGAGCGCGATGGCGGCCAGCGGTACGGTGCCCAGTCTGCCGACGAAGGCGACCTCGGCCATGCTGACCGCAGCCTGCACGAAAAAGGCCATGGCATTGGGTGTTGCCAGCCTGACCAGCAGCGGGAACGGCGGTGCGTGCAGAATCTGCTCGGAAAGGGTGGACACCGCCGGCCTCGGTGCGGTCGCTGCCTGGTCCGTCATGGTGTCTCTCCCGTAGCCAGCTCGCGCACGGCAACCAGCTTCGATTCCAGCGCCCGCCATTCATCCTCGCCCAGCAGATCGAGCATCTTCCGCTGAGCCTGTCGCCAGTACCGTCGCGCTTCCCGGAACCTGCTTCTTCCCGCTTCGGTGATGGACACCAGCGTTACCCTGGCGTCCGTTTCGGACCGTTCCCGGACCGCAAGCCCCGTCTTCTCCAGTGGCTTCAGGTTCCTGGTGAGCGTGGTTCGGTCCATGTACAGATGCTCAGCGAGCGTCGACAGTGCAACCGGACCCAGGCGCTCCAGCGTACCGAGGATGGCGAATTGAGAGCGGGCAAGCCCGGCCGGGCGCATCTCTTCGGCATAGACGCGACTGACGGCCCGCGCCGTTTTGTAGAGATTGAGGCCGACACAGTGGCCGGGATTCAACAGCTCGTCGCCCAAAAGAGTACTCCACCATTTACGTGTATATGCACGCTATTGGGAAAAGGCTCGAGCGTCAAGCTGCAAACGGGATGCGGTGGCGCCTATTCGAAACCGGCGGCCCGTGCCGCGGCAGCGAACCGTTGCCGCAGCGGCTCGGAGACCATGGCGAGGGAGCGTTCGACCCGACCGACACGAAAGCCGGGGTCCTTCTCCAGCACCACGCGCTTCAGCTGCTGCGCCTGCTCGAGATCACCTGCGGCGGCAAGGTAGCTCGCGAGAAAGACCAGCGGCGTGACGATATTGGGGTTGATGGCAACGGCACGGCGCTGGTTGTCCACCGCCTCGTCGCAGTCTCCCTTCAGGAAGTAGGCGAGCGCAATCCCCGCCATGACCGACCAGGTGGAGTCACCCTGCGGGTTGATGGCCAGGGCCTCCTCGAACGCCGCGATAGCTTCCTCGTGCCGTCCGGAGAACGTGTACGCCTGCCCCAGCTCGCTGAACGCCTGGGCGTTGCTGGGGTTGAGCGTCACCGCGCGCCTGAGGTGAACGATGGCATCCTCCAGCCGGCCGCTCACCAGACGCGCGAACCCGCAGATCTCCTGTGCCGCGGAATCCGTGATGTCGAGCGCGACGCAGCGCTCGGCGGCGGCGACGAATGCGGCCATGTCTGCAGCGGGATCTGCCGACCACTGATCGAACACCCGCTGGTATAGGCCCGCGGCCTTGGCGTACCAGCCGAACACCAGGTTCGGGTCGAGCTCGATGGCTCTTTCCCAGGCTTTCGCCGCGATCGCCGAATGCTCACGGCTGCCCACGTAAATGTGCCACATGGCTCTGGAAGCCTCGTTCCAGGCAGGGAACGACCGTGCGCCGGCGTGCTCGCTGTCCTGGCGCAGAAGCTCGGGCGCCATCTGGCCGACGATCTGTCGCACGGTATCGTCCAGGAAGCCGAACAGGTCGGACGTGCTGCCGTCGAAACGGTCCGACCAGACCACCGCACCGTCCGGCACATGACTGAGTGATACCGCAACCCGGAACGAGTCTCCCGCCTGCTGGATCCTGCCGCTGACGCAGTAATGGGCATCCAGCGCAGCAGCCGCTTCAACGGCGCTCCCACCAGAAGCCAGCGCGCTGGTGATCGCCGTGTAGCCGATGACGGGAAACCACTTCCACTCACCGATCCGGGTGATGAGCTCCTCGGTGAGCGCGCGGGAAAAGTGCTCGAGGTCCTCCGGCCCTGACAGCTCGAATGGCAGCACCGCGATTGCCGGGCGGCCCCTTGAGCCCGCCAGCGACAGCGCGTCGGCGGTTTCCGACGCTGGGGAAGACCGGAGCCGGTCGTAGATGAACACCGCTTCGGTACGGTTCGAGACGTTCAGTGCGCTCATCAGCGCCTGTACATGGACCTTGACGGTGTTTACCGAAATTCCCAGCACCTCGCTGATGTCGCGGTTGCTCAGCCCCCGACCAATGAGGTTGAGAACCTCGATCTGCCTGGGGGTCAGATCGTACTCGTCGGCGGGCGGGCTGGACACGAAGCGGGCTAGTACTTTCGGGTAATTACATCGTTTGCCGGCCGATTCTACCGTGCGAGCAGGTTTTCTGTCGTCCCGGGAGCGCCCATGCAGATGGTTCAACGGTTTGATCGGCTTCGGGTCAGGCTCTTCAGATTCGCCGTCCCGGCGCTGCTGCTGGTCGGCATTTCGCCACTGGAGGCGGCGAGTATCCCCGGGGTCGGCGAGGTGCCCGAAATCCCCGCTTTTCTGCCGACCATGGAGACGGTCGCCGCCACCCAGCCGCTGCCGGTGGACGGCACCTGGCGCATACGCGAGATCGCCAAGACCGTCCGCATCGATCGCGGCCGGATCTACGCGGTGGACAGCTGGACCCACATGTTCGTGCTGCAGGTGCAGCCGGGCATGGTCGTCGTCAAGGACTTCCAGGCGACGGGACCGGGTGAGTACGCGGGATTCGATCTGCCGCTGCAGGGCACAGGGACCTACAAGCTGACAAAGGACCGAACGCTCTCCGTATTCGTGCAGGGGTTGCTGGGCCCTGTCAGGCTCACATTGATGCCGCTGCAACTGGACAACCCGCTGTGGCTGGATCAGGCGCTGGCCGAGGCCGGCCTCGCGCCCGCATCGCCGGCTTACGGGCAACCGGTCCAGCAGCCGCCTGCCTATCAGCCACCCGCATACCAACCGCCGGCATATCAACCACCCGCCTACCAGCCACCGCCTCAGCAGGCACCACCGAACGCACCACCTGCTTACCCGCCACCAGGACAGCAGCCACCGGCGGCCCAACCCGTGCAGATGCCCATCACGCCGCCTGCCGATGACGGCGGCCCGGCTGTCTGCGAGCCGGTCTACCGACCGGAAACGGATGATTTCGGCTGCCCTCGGTAGCCCCACTCTGGAGAGAACCATGCGCCTGACCTGTCTGCTGATCGCTCTTTCCCTGGCCGTCTGGGCTCTGCTCTCCGAGCAGGCGCTGGCGGATGCAACGCCGGGCTGCGGCGCCAAGAACGAAGTGCCCTGCGAGTATGCGGAAACCCGTCGTGTGGGCCGCGCCAAGAATCTCGGCTGCAAGGGTGCAGACATCTACTGGTCGCCACTCAAGGGCGGTTGCTGGGAGTGCCCGTCGGGATACGAGCGCAACGGGCTCATGCCACTCACGGGCGATAAGGCCTGCAGGAAGGGCACGAAGCGGGCGCGCGCGCACGAGGTCAACTCCTGGTGGGGATGCCAGGATGGCGAATTTCATCGTCTCATCCCCGGCTACGGGCACGCCTGCTACACCTGCGGGACGGCGTACAAGCGCACGCTGGCGGGACTCGAGTCGCCCAGGGCCTGCAAGGTCAGGGACGAGTATGTGTGTGATGGCAATCAGACACCACGTACGCACTACCGGAACGGCGAGCTGGTGACCCGCTGTGGCAATCCCTTCGATGCCAGGGCGAAGGCAAAACAGGCGCGCAAGGACAATGCCCATCTGATCAACGCCGCCACATCACTGGCCTGGGAGCTGGGCGGCACCACGGACACCGGACGGCAGTTCCGGGACGCGGTCGATCGCAAGGACTGGAACCGGGCGAATCGGATCGTCACCGGCACCCGTGCCTACCAGGAGAAGATCGAGCCACTCGGCCTCACCGCCACGGTCGGGGTCTACGGCGATGCATCGGTTGGTGCAGGCGCAAATGCGGAGGCTGGCATTGCGCTCGGTCTGCCGGCATTCATGCCTTACACCACCGTTGCCGTCCAGGGTATGAATCGTGTTGACCCGGGTTTCCGGATTAGCGTTTCTGCCGATGCCGGGGTTGCGGTCGGGCTGTGGTTCATCAAGCCCTCCGAGATGATCGGTCCCTCATTCGGGCTGGCTTACGGCGTCAGCGCCCTGGTGGCACCCTCCGTGACGGTGTGGTGGTCCGATGACGGCAAGGACGACTTCATCGGCCTGCAGGTTGCGTTGGGGGTCGGCGCGGGAATCGAGTGGGCGGAGATGAACTGGGCCGTGACACAGGGCTACTGAAACGCCTAGTCATCTGCGGGATGCGCGCGCCGATTGATTCCCGGCCCTGCGGCCATCTATCCGACTGAAGTCAGAATCGGACAAGCCATCCTGCTTTGATCCGTAGTATGAGGAAACCTGTGTTGCAACGTCTTGCCGTCCTGCCCCTGCTGTCCATTGTCCTGTTGGGCCCTGCCGCCACCGCGGCGACGCTCGGTCCGGGAGATGCGTTCCCTGCTTTCGAATCCACCGACCAGCACGGCGTGGCCTATACGTTCGAGCCGGGTACACAGGTGGTGCTGATCGCTTTCGAGATGTCTGCCGCCAAGGCGGCCAACCGGTATCTGGCCGCACAGCCGGCGACGTACCTGGATGACCACCAGGCCGTCTATATCGCCAACATCTATGGCATGCCGGCCATCGGTCGGCACTTCGCCCTGCCAAAGATGCGCAAGTACCCGCAGCGCATCGTTCTGGCAGACGGTGAAGACCTGCTGTCCCCATTCCCGCGACAGGAGAAGCGCGTCACCGTGCTCGGGCTGGACGACGCCGGGATGATACGGACCGTCGGTTACTGGAATCCCGAGGAGGCGCTGGTCTTCCCGTAGCCCCTGCTCACGGATCGATGAGCACCCCGGGGTTGAGTATGCCGCCGGGGTCCAGCGTCTGCTTGACCGCGCGCAGCGACGCCTGGAAAAGCTCGGGAACCTGACGGTCGTACCCCGGACGGTGCATGCGCCCAACGGCATGATGATGGGTGCAGGTACCCCCGGCATCCACCACCGCCTGAGTCGCCGCATCCTTGATGTGCTGCCAGGCATCGGGTTCGCCACCGGGCGGCGCGATACCGGAGAAGCTGTAGTACGGCGCCGGACCGTCGGGATAGACATGGGTGAACCGGCATGACAGCCGCGCGCCCTCGCCCAGCACCTCGGTGAGCGCCCGGCCGACCCGGTCACGCACGAACGCATCGAACTCGGGCCAGCGGTCCCAGGTGATGGCCGTCTCGAAGGTATCCGAGAGCAGCCCGAGGCCGTTGCCGACCCCGGCGTTGACACCGATGAACGACTGCCGCCAGGCGCCTACCGCTCCTTCACGCCCGGTGGCCTTACCGGACCCGTCGTCGATGCGGATCGCATCGTCGTCCACCTGACCGCCGAACTCCCGCGCAATCCCGACGGCGGCCTGGACATTGGGACCCTGCGGCACGTCGGCGGATTCGAAGCCGACGATGAGCAGGGTCTGCTGCCCGTCGAGAGCGGCGCTGGCCTGGGCCTCCACCGGATCCAGCAGCCGCAGATTGGCCGGCCACAGCTTGGCCTGGACGATATGCCGGGTGGCCTCGCTGCCCGCCGTCCAGGACGGGAACACCACACCGGCCGTGGCGCGATACACTGGTCGTTTCTGCAGCCGCAACCAGACGCTGGTGATCACGCCGAGGATACCCTCCGAGCCGATCACCAGCCGGTCGGGACTGGGGCCCGCACCGCTGCCCGGCAGTCGCCGCGACGTCCACCAGCCGCGCGGCGTCAGCATACGGATCGATTCCACGAAGTCGTCGATGTGCGTGTGGTTGGTCGCATAGTGGCCTCCGGAACGGGTGGCTACCCAACCACCGACCGTCGACCAGGGAAAGCTCTGCGGAAAGTGTCTGAGGGTCAGGCCCTGAGGTCTCAGGTGGTCTTCCAGATCCGGGCCGAACACCCCTGCCTCGATACGCGCCGCCCGGGAGACGTCGTCCACTTCCAGCACCCGGTGAAATCCCGCCATGTCGATGGTCACTGCACCATTGCTGTCGGCAGGCACGTTCACACCCCAGACCACGCTGGTCGCGCCACCATAGGGAATCGCGGCATATCCCTGGCGGTCGCACCACGCCAGCACGGCTTCCAGCTCAGCCTCGTCACGGGGCCGGGCCACGGCGTCCGGCGGGTTGTCGAACTGACCGCGCAGCGCCTTCAGCAGCTCCAGCGAGTGTCCGCCGTAGGTATGCAGTGCGCGTTCCCGGTGCGACGTGCTGACGAAACCCGCCAGTGGCTCGGGTATTGAAACGCGAGTCGCGGTAAGCGCCACCTCCTCCAGCTTCGGCACCGGCGGCGGCACCACCTCACGGCCCAGTCGCTCGGAGACGACCCTGGCCATCCGCTCGCGTTCCGCCTGGGTGGGCTCGTCGCTGACGTTGCCCCACGTCCAGAAGCTGCGTGGCTGATTCCACACCGGCATGTCCTGTCTCCCTCGTCCCCGTCACAAGGGGCCTAGTCTAGCGCCACCGTCCGAGCCGGCTCCATTCTACGACCCGCCTGGCCATCGCTGCGAAGGTCGGTCGAAATGCCTAGAATGCGGAGCTTTCGATATCGAACGGAGGACCCGAGTTGGACTACGAAGAAGTTGTCAGAGGACGAAGAAGCATCCGCGGATTCAAGCCGGAGTCCGTCCCCCGGACACTGATCCGCGAGGTCATCGAGCTGGCCATGCGCGCACCGTCCTCGCTGAATACCCAGCCCTGGAACTTCTACGTCGTCACCGGCGCGCCCCTCGATCGCATCCGCCGGGGCAATACCGAGCGCAACCTGGCCGGTGTACCTGACTCCAGAGAGTTCCGTGGCCACGGCGCCTACAAAGGCGTGCACCGGGATCGGCAGAAGGAAATCGCCGGTCAGCTGTTCGAAGCCATGGGGATACCGTGGGACGACAAGGCCAAGCGTCAGGACTGGGTACTGCGCGGCTTCCGGCAGTTCGATGCGCCGGTGTCCATCGTCGTGACCTACGACAGGTCGATCCACGGCGGTGACATTGCACCGTTCGACTGCGGCGCGGTGACCAATGCACTGGTCAACGCGGCGTGGTCGCGGGGACTCGGCTGCGTCGTCAACAGTCAGGGCATCATGCAGTCACCGGTGGTGCGTGAGCATGCCGGAATTCCGGATGACCAGGTAATCATGATCTGTATCGCCATGGGTTTTCCCGACGACGGGTTTCCAGCCAACGCCGTGGTTTCACGACGCAAGTCCGTGGACGAGGCAGTTACCTTCGTCGGTTTCGACGAGGAAACCGACAGGGAGCGCGCATGACCGTCAACCTGATCGAGCACATGCCGTTCGCGCAGTTGCTGGGGCTGACCATCGAGAGTGCGGACCCCAACCACGTGCGGGCAACCTTCGAGGTCAAGAGAGAGCTGTGCACGACCGGCAAGATCATGCACGGTGGCGCCATCATGGCGGTGGCCGACACGCTCGGGGCCGTCGGTGCCTATCTCAATCTGCCGGAGACCGCCAAGGCGACCACGACCATCGAGAGCAAGACGAACTTCCTCGGTGCGGCCCGCCTGGGCGCCACGGTCACGGCAGAAACCACGCCGGTACACATCGGCGGCAGAACGTCGGTCTGGCAGACGAAGCTGACCACCGACGAGGGCCGGGCCGTCGCCATCGTTACCCAGACCCAGCTCGTGCTGAGCTGATCGCCGCCACGGCCCTGAGCTGCGGCGTTCAGCATGCAGACAGTTTCCGTTCATCCTCCGGTCAGGCGCCCGCTGGCATCTTGAGCTCGTCACAAGCCAAGGAGCTCAGACACCATGAACAACCACACCCCCCACAAGCAGTCCCGTCCGGTCGCGCGATGGCTGGCACTCGCCGGCCTGGCGTTCGGTCTGGCGGTTCCCTTCAGCGCCAGCGCCCACGAAAGTGACAACGGTGCCGTGGAGGTCCTAGCCAGCGCGGCGGTCGCCTATGCGGTGATCGGCACGACCGTCGGCTTCGACGATCACCGCCATCACCACAGGCACTACGACCGCCACGACTGGCGCTATCGCGACGGCTATCGTGGCCGCCACGACTGGCGCTATCGCGACGGCTATCGTGGCCGCTACGGCTGGGACGATCGCGCCCACAGGCGCCAGGACTGGCACGCTTACAAGCACCGTAAATGGTCCCACGATCACAAGCGCTGGAAGGATCACGACAACGGTCGTCGCGGTCATGACGGGCACGATTACCGCGCTCGCGCCTACCACTGATCCAACGTCGACAACTCCGTCGGGGGCACCTTCGGGTGCCCCTTCTTTTTATAGGCAAGTCAGATCTGGTATCCGTCTTCCGGTGACGCGAAGTCCTCGAGAAACTCCTTGTCGCTGACGACCCGTAGCGCCACGATGTCGCTGTCCGTGGTGATCACCATGGAAGGATCGATCCGCACGCAGCTGCCCGCGTAAGTGCCCTCCGCAGAGAACGTGCACAGCTGCACGAAATCCCCCTCGATCAGCGGCAGCGGAAACAGCTCCTGGAACACCTGGTAGCGGCTCTCGAAGTTGCCGGTGGTTTCCTCGATGACCCGATCGTCGGCGTCGAACAGACTGATGTTGGCGCCGCAGCGGCCGACGATGGGCTTCTGGACGTATCCGTTGGCACGGATCTCATCCGTGAGCTCGTAGGCGGCCTTCAGCAGATAGCGCTGGTTGGCGAAGAGCTGCCAGATGATCGGCAGAATTGCCTTGTTGCTCGGAATGAGCGTCCACAAAGGCTCGAACACCATCACTTCCGGTCGCAGCAGGACGTCCACCAGGCGGGGCGGTTCGTCACGCTTCTCCCCGGGCCGGTATTGTGCGAGTTTCTCGTCGTCCTCTTCGCACTCCTCACGGATCTGGTCCAGTGCCGTCTCCCAGGCCCAGGTCTTCCATACCCAGCGGATGGGTGTGCCGAACGGGTCGACCACGTCTCCCGCATCGGTCCAGGCGAGTCCCTCGACGCCTTCGAGGATCCGACTCTCGATACCCGCCGAGTCCAGCGCCTCCTTCATGAACAGCGCGTGATAGATCTCCTCCAGGTCATCGTCGATGAGGATATGCAGTACATCGTCCACCTCGCTGTCCTTCCAGGCTTCCGCGAGATCGGCCAGAAGTTGCGTGCCCGGGTCGCGCCCCACGTCGCAGCCGAAGTGCTCGGCCCACCTGCCCTGGATCTTGCCCGCATCCATGTGGCAGGACGCGGAATCGCAGTTGTACTCGTAGACCTTGAGCCCCTGGCGGGTCATGGCGAAATCAAACCGGCCGGTGATCATCTGGTTCCTTCGGTTGTTCCAGGACTGGCGGATGCGCGGCCAGATGACCTTCGGGATGTTGAACCGCTCGAGCAGTGCGTCGTCTCTCAGCACGTACTCCGTCGCGTGCAGGAACACGGCGTGCAGCTCGTTGGTGGCACGTTTGAGCTCGCCGTGGGCCGTTTCCGAGATGACGAAGTAACGGGTCTGGTTTTCAGGCCGAGCGGCGAGCTTGTGCCCGCCCATCATGGCCACGTAGGCCGCCTCGTCCGGATTCGCCACGTTCAGCCAGGAGCGTTCGCCTTGACCCGTGTCGGGCACCCGATCCGTGCGCACCTCAAAGAGCCTCGGATCCACCACCACGTCCTTTTCGGCATGGGTATCATCGTCGGTCTGCACCACCCAGCCGAGAATGGACGCATCGCCGAAGGAACAGCGCAGCCAGTAGCCCTCGTCATCGGTGATCCGGGCCGGAATCTCACGGGCCCAGTTGCGGCCTTCTCCCCAGACCCGGTGCCCCACGTTCTGCTCCGCCAGACGCACGCGGTCGGGATAAACCTCCGTCACAACCGCCACATGGCCTGTGCGCTCGAACTCGCCCCCTTCGCTCCAGATCATCAGGCAACCGGGTTCCGGATGGCGTTTCGAGCCGTTGCGGAAAGCTCTGAGCGGCAGATTCCGGCCGTTCCTCACGTCGCGGATCGTGCGCAGCTGAAAGATCTCGTAGGCCATGGCCACGTCATCGAAGATCAGGCCACGGTTTATGTACATCCAGCGGCGGGCGAACTCTACGCACTGCCACTTGTAGCCCATGTAGATGCCGTCCAGATAGCTCCGGTACGCTGTCCGGTTCGGCAGCTTCCGTTCGTCCGCGGTCTCGTAGTCCGAGGAGTAAGCAGGGACACCGCCAGGAGCGACACCGAGCTCCGTGCCGAAGGGGGCCGGGCCATCGGAAGGGGTTTTCGAATGCATCGATCGGTCCTTGTACGAACGTCTCGGAGTTTACTTGGATTGGCCGGATTGCCTACCCGTCCGGCAGCAAGGTTCCGTTGACCAGAGGCGCCCTCTAGAATGAGGTTAGGAACACGCTTCACCCCTGGAGATCCGATGAGCCAGCTCACGGTCGTCGCGGAAGGACTGCTCTTCCCGGAAGGCCCAATCGCCATGCCGGACGGCAGCGTCATTCTCGTCGAGATTGCCCGTGGCACCCTGTCCCGCGTCGTCGATGGTGAAGTCGAAGTCATCGCCGAGCTGGGTGGTGGTCCCAATGGCGCCGCGATCGGTCCGAATGGCTACTGCTACGTGTGCAACAACGGAGGCTTCCAGTGGATCCGGACCAGCGACGGACGGATGTTCCCGGATCTCGAGCCCGAGAACTATTCGGGCGGGCGCATCGAGGTGGTGGATCTGGAGTCCCGGCGTGTGGAGGTGCTGTACACCAACTGCGACGGGCAGCCACTGCGGGGCCCCAACGACCTGGTTTTCGATTCCCACGGCGGCTTCTGGTTCACCGATCACGGCAAGTCGCGGCGCCGGGAAAAGGACAGGACAGGCGTGTTCTACGCCCGCGCCGATGGTTCCCGCATCCAGGAGGTCATCTTTCCTCTGGAGGGTCCGAACGGCATCGGCCTGTCACCCGACGAGACCGAGCTATACGTGGCGGAAACCCCTACCGGCCGGCTCTGGGCTTACGAGCTCGCGGGTCCCGGCAGGCTCAAAGGGGAGCGCCGTGACAAACCGGACGGTGGTCGACTGGTGCGCGGACGGCCCGGCTACTACCTCTTCGATTCGCTGGCGGTGGATGCAAGGGGCCGAGTCTGCATCGCGACCATCATCGATGGGGGGATCTCCATTCTGGATCCCGCGGGTGGCGAGCCCGAACACGTGCCCATGCCGGACATCCTGACGACGAACATCTGCTTCGGCGGCGAGGATCTGACGACCGCCTTCATCACGCTCTCGTCCACGGGCAAGCTGGTGTCCACGCGCTGGGATACTCCGGGTCTGCCGCTCAACTACCTGAACCGGTAACCCGGCGTGCGGGTGTTCCTCGGTCTCGCCCTGCTGCTGACGGCTGTCACGGCGCAGTCTGCCGAAAGACTGCACCTGCTGATCCCGGCCGGGCCGGGCGGCGGTCTCGACAGCACGGCCAGGGCGCTGGGTAACGCCCTGCAGGCCGCCGATCTGCGATCGCCCGTTTCCTACGAGAACATGACCGGCGGCGGCGGCGGCCGGGCCATGGCCCACTTCATCGAGACCGCACCACGCCAGCAGGAAACCCTGCTCGTCAACTCCACGCCGCTCATTGTCCGCTCCCTGCAGGGACTGTTCCCGCATTCTCACCACGATGTGATTCCCGTAGCCGGATTGATCGCCGAGTTTGGTGCGTTCGTGGTGCGCGCCGACAGTCCCATCGACAGCTGGACGGCTTTTCTGACGCAGCTTCGTGCCGATCCGGCCGGGGTCAACGTCGGCGGCGGATCGGTCCGCGGCAGCCTGGATCACATCGTTCTGGCCCTGGCGCTGTCAGGTGCTGGCATGGATCCGCGACGCGTCCGCTACCTGCCCTACGATGCCGGCGGCAAGGCCATGCTGGCGCTGCTCGGTGGCGAGGCGGACGTGCTGAGCACCGGCGTCGGAGAAGCGCTCGGCTACGTCCGATCCGGCGATGTCCGTATTCTGGCGACCACGGCGCCGGATCGGCTGCCGAACCTGCCCGACGTGCCAACACTCACCGAGCTGGGTGTGGCGTTCACCTTCGCCAACTGGCGCGGTGTGTTTGCCGCACCCGGCACACCGCCAGACGCCGTCCGCCAGATGGAGGCGGATGTCCGCGCCGCTACCGACACCGATTCCTGGCGGCAGGCACTGCAGCGCTACGGCTGGTCACCGCTCGGCCTCTACGGTGAAGCGTTCGCACGGTATCTCGACGCTCAGGAGATCCAGCTCGAAAGCACGCTGGTCGAGCTCGGGTTCATCAGCCGCTGATCATGGGCTATCGGCTGTTTCTCCTTACCCTGCTGCTGACTGCCGTCGCCTACACCATCAGCGCCCGCATGATCCCGATGGATCCATGGACCGCGGCCGAGCTCGTCAACGCGCAGACGCTGCCGACGGTCTACGGGTTGCTGCTGTGTGCTGCGCTCGCCTGGTTGCTGATTCGCGGCGGTCAGCAGGCGGATCCTCCCTCACCTTACCGGGTGCTGCGCGTCGCCGGCATGCTCGGGCTGTCGGTTCTGTTCGTCTTGCTGTTCGGTCGCATCGGCCTCTGGCCGGCTCTCGGTGGTCTGATCAGCCTGTCGGCGCTCTGGCTCGGCGAGCGCCGCTGGCTGCCGCTGCTCGGACTGTCCGTGCTCGTGCCGCTGACGGGCTATCTCGGGGTAGAGGTCCTGCTCGGTCTCTACCTGCCGGACTGACAGGTCATGTGGGAAGGGATCAGCACCGGCTTCGCCACCGCCTTCACGCTCGCAAACGTCGGCTGGGTGCTGCTCGGCTGCATGGCCGGAACCATCATCGGCATGCTGCCCGGCCTGGGTCCGATCACGGCCATCGCACTCATGATTCCCGTGAGCTACTCACTCGACCCGGCCAGCGGTCTGATCATGATGGCCGGCGTCTACTACGGCGCGGTTTTCGGCGGTTCCACATCGGCCATTCTCATCAACGCGCCTGGGGTGGCGAGCACGGTGGCGACCAGCTTCGACGGTTACCCGATGGCCCGGGAAGGACAGGCCGGACGTGCACTCGCCATCGCTGCCTACGCGTCGTTCGCTGGCGGTACGCTGGGCGCGCTGGCGCTGATGGCGTTTGCTGGTTACCTCGCAGCGCTCGCACTCGAGTTCCAGTCGCCGGAGTACAGCCTGCTCCTGCTCGTCGCCATGGTGAGCGTGGTGGTCTTCGCCGATCGCGGCGCTCGCGTGCGTTCGCTCGTCACGCTGCTGATCGGGCTCATGCTCGGCACGATCGGTACCGATCAGCTGGCGGGCATTCCGAGATTCACGCTCGGCCGCTACGACCTCGCGGACGGGCTCAACTTCGTGCTGGTGGTGATGGCCACCTTCGCGCTTGCCGAGGCCATGCGCATGGTGCTCCTGGACGATTCCACTCCGCCCGGCCGCGTCTCGCTCAGGGAGCTGGTGCTGCCCCGTCCGCTGGTGCGTCCACTGGTGCCTGTGGTCGGGCGCAGCGCAGCGGTCGGCTTTCTAACCGGGGTGCTGCCTGGCGCCGGTGCGACGCTGGCCAGTTTCTTTGCCTATGACCTGGAGAAGCGGGTGGGCAACGGTACGCGGGAATCCGGGGTTGCCGCACCGGAGGCGGCGAACAACGCGGCGTCAACGGGCTCCTTCGTACCCCTGCTGACCCTCGGCATCCCCGGCTCCGGTACGACTGCGGTGCTGCTGGGGGTGATGCTGAGCTACGGGCTGCAACCTGGCCCCCGCCTGTTGACCGAGCAGCCGGAGATCTTCTGGGGCGTGATCGCCTCCATGTATCTCGGCAATCTGTTTCTGCTGGCGCTCAACCTGCCGCTGATTCCGCTGCTGGCACGGTTGCTGAACCTTTCGAGCAGCCTGCTGATCCCGCTGATCGTCGCCTTTTCCCTGGTCGGCGTGTACCTGACGACGCTCAACGGCTTCGATCTCTATCTGATGCTCGGCCTCGCGGTGCTGGCTTTGCTGCTGCGCTGGTTCGACTTCCCGCTGGCACCGCTGCTGCTCGGCTTCATCCTGAGCGGGCTCTTCGAAGAGAACGTGCGCCGGACGCTGTTCATCGGCGAAGCCGGTTATTCGGAAATCCTGCAGAGGCCGGCCGTGCTCGTGCTGCTGATGCTGCTGATCGTGCTGTGCCTCGTGCCACTGCGGAAGCAAGGCGCCGATCCCATCGAGCGCCACTGAGTGGTCAGACGATGGACATCATCTCCTCGAAGTTTCTGCGATAGAAGCTATCCCACACGTCCTCGGGGAACTCGCCCATGGTGCGCTCGAAGCGACCCTTGGGATCGTTGGTACCCTCCGGGTGGGGATAGTCACTCGAGAACATGAACAGGTCGGCGCCGCCGTCACGGATCATGCGGCCCACATCCTCGCCGGGGAAGGGCGTGAACTTCACCGCGCGACGGATGTACTCGGACGGCTTCATCGGCATGGCCTTGAGGTAGGGATCGGTCCGGCTGAAGCTCCGGTAACCCAGATCGAGCTCCCTGAGGAACTCGGGCGCCCAGCCAGCCCCCGACTCGATGACACCACCTTTGAGCTCCGGGAACCTTTCGAACACACCGTCGTAGACCATGGCAGTCAGCCACACCTGGGGTGCGAACGACAGCATGATGTAGTCGGCAAAGCGCAGGTTCTCGCCGCCACCATGCAGATCGGGTGCCCGTTCACGGCCGTTGTTCTGGAAAGCCTTCGGCTGGGTCTTGGTGCCGGGTCCGATGTGCAGCATGAAGGGTATCTTCGTCTCCGACAGCCGTGCCCACACCGGATCGAAGTCCGGATGACCAGGTGACCTGTCCCCCGCCGGTCCGGCCGAGACCATGATGGCCCGGTTGCCGGCGGCGATGGCGGCGTTCACCTCATCGAGTGCCCGCTCGGGATTCTCGAGTGGCGCGTAGGCGACCCCGTAGAGCCGCCCGTCGTGTCTGCAGAAGGCCGCCATGGCTTCGTTGTAGGCGCGAGTACCCGCGTACAGCACACCTTCGTCGTCGGCAGCCCGGGCAGGGCCCAGCCCTGCGGTGCCGAAGACGAGCTGACCGGAGAAACCGAACTGATCGAGCACCCGGACGCGCTCCTCCGGATCGAAAGCACCTGCAGCGATCCAGCCCTTCGGCCCCGCAATCGGGTTTTCCAGAGCAGCCGCCTCGGCAGCCGCGTCACCTTTGCGGGCCTTGGCCTGATCCAGAATCTTATCGATGCGACCGGGCTTGCGTCCGTACAGCGGGCGCAGCTTCGACTTCAGCTCCGCATCCATGAAGGGATCCAGCCACTCTCTCGTTTCCATGACGTGGCTGTCCGCGTCGTAGATCACCCGTCCGGCAGCGTAGCTCATCGGTCTCCCCTCACTTCTCACCATTAGTAGAACGGGATTATATTAACGGTGGCTGCAGGAAATGCAAACGTACACGGATCGATCAGTTCTTTTTCGGGGCTGTGCCGTAGCGTTTCTGCAGTGCCTGCCAGCCGCCGACGATGAACTCCGTCCAGACTTCCACCGTCCGTTCGATGTCGATGTTCTGATGGCGCAGATAGCGCATGGAGTGGATGGGCGCATTGACGACCATGGTCACGGCAATGACCGCCACGTCCTCCGGCACGCCGTAGTTCTTCCCCAGGACGTTCACGAAGTAACCCGTGGTGCTGGAGCGCGAGGAGCGATTGCCCTTCTGCGCCAGATCGGCAACATCGGGGTCCGACGAGAGCAGACGCAGAATAGGCCCGTGATCGTTGTAGTAGTGCAGGGCCTGCTCAACGGTGCCACGAATGATCCGTTCAACCGGGATTTTTTCCGGAATGGTGTCGAGTCCGCGACCGCGCAAAGCACCGAACTCCCGATCCAGAATGGCCTTGAGCAGTGCTTCACGTCTCGGAAAGTACTTGTAGATCAGCGCCTTGCTGATGCCTTCCCGGTCGGCAACCTGCTCCAGCGTGACCCCGGAGTGGCCCAGCTCCAGGATGAGCTCGACCGCCGCGTCGACAATAGACTGCCGTCGCGCCTCGGGAGACATCCGTCTGGCTCTGGGTCTGCTCATCTCTCTATGGCCTATACTGCCAACGAACCGCGGACTATTGCCAGATCGGATTTAGGGGAGAAGCATGGGGAGACTCGATGGAAAGGTCTGCCTGATCACGGGCGCCGCGCGGGGTCAGGGCGCGGCAGAAGCCAGACTGTTTGCATCGGAAGGTGCCGAGGTATGGCTCACCGACGTGCTTGATGCCCAGGGTGCCGCGGTCGCGGACGAGATCGGCGGTCACTATCGGCACCTGGACGTCCGTGACGAATCGGCCTGGACAGACCTTGTGCAGGAAATCAGCGGAACGTCCGGGCGGCTGGACGTACTCGTCAATAACGCGGGCATCTTCGATACCGGACGTCACTTTGAGATCGACGCGGTCGCCTTCCAGCGTGTCATGGACGTGAACTGCCTCGGTGTGTTCCTCGGCATGAAGGCGGTCTCCCCGGTCATGCGCGAGCAGGGTAGCGGCTCGATCATCAACATCTCTTCCCTGGCCGGTCTGACGGGTGGCGTCGGTGCATTTGCCTACACCACGTCTAAGTGGGCTGTGCGTGGCATGACCAAGGCTGCCGCCGCGGAGAACGGACGCCGCAACGTGCGGGTGAACTCGATCCACCCCGGGCTCATCGACACCGACATGCTGCACCAGCTGCCCGGATCGCAGGACGAGGCACGCCTGACACGCCGGATCCCGCTCGGCCGTGCCGCGCAGGCGGAGGAGGTTGCCAGCCTGGCGCTCTTTCTGGCCAGCGACGAGAGTTCCTACTCCACGGGCGCGGAGTTCGTCATCGACGGCGGTCTGAACGCGCTCTAGTGCAGGCAGGCAAGAGACCGGACAGCCCGGCGTGAACCACGTTCAGATGCGTACGGATGCGTGCAGCAGGTCACGATGCCGGACAGCGTGGTCGCTTAGACTGAGTTCTTGTCACTCCTCCCACGGGATTTTTCTTGCAGACGCCCGCCTTCAAGCAGCCGGTGCTCATCCGTCTGATGATGGGGATCGCCCTCGTCATTCTGCCGGTGCTGTCCTGGGTCGACTATCAGCAGGGTTATCCGTTCAGCGCGCTGGTGGAGCTGGTCGCCGCGGTTACCCTGCTGAGTCTCGTTCTGACCATCCGGCTGCTCGGTCTGGAGCGTGCTGCACGCTGCACCCTGGTGATCATGTTCGCACTCGCCGCCCTCGGCAGCGTCGAGAAGCTCAGCTCGACTCCGAACTTCGCCTGGTTCACGGTGATGCCGTTTCTGTACATCTCCCTCGGCGGACTGCGCCTGGGTGGTGTGCTTACCGTTTCGCACTTCCTGTTCATCGCACTGTGCTACTTCTCGCTCGAGCAGGGACTGGTCGCCAGGATCGGAACCGGTGCTCTCGTGCAGGTTTCGCTCGCCTATCTTACCGCTGCCGGGCTGGCCATCAGCTATGAGCACGTGCAGCGCAGGCTGCGCCAGCGTCTGCAGACGCTGGCGGAACACGATCCCCTGACGGGCCTGCTCAACCGGCGCGGTATGGAGAAACGGCTCCAGGAGCTGTCCGGTTTTCTGCGTCGTCACGATATGGTCGTGACGCTGGCTCTGCTCGACATCGATCACTTCAAACAGGTGAACGACCGGCACGGTCATGACTCCGGTGACCGGGCGCTGCAGCAGATCGCCGGCGCGTTGCGCCATGTCTTCCGCAGTTCCGACTACCTCTCCCGCTGGGGTGGCGACGAGTTTCTCGTCGCGCTGACGAGAACGGGTATGAACGACGCCAGATCCGTGCTTGAGCGGCTGCTTTCGGAAATCAACGGACTGCCGGACTTTCCGCAAGTCTCGCTCAGCATCGGCGCCGCCGAATGGCGCCCCGGCGCGGATCTGTCGGCGGCGCTGAAACAGGCGGACGTGGCGCTCTACGAAGCCAAGAAACGAGGCCGCAACATTCTGGTCGCAGCGCCGGAAGGCCAACCGCTGCTGACCGCCGTCTAGAACAACGCCCGGGCGAGCTCCGTTCGGTACTTTCTGACCAGCGGGCTGCCGGTACCCAACACGTTGAAGAGATCGAGCATGCTCTGCCGTGCGGCGCTCTCTCTGGGATTCGGATCCAGACGGATCGCCTCGAGCAGAACCTGCAATGCCTCCTCGGTCTGTCCGGATGCATGCAGAACGTTGGCCAGATCGATGGCAGCCGACAGGTCACCGTTCGCCACCCTGTCACGAAGCTGGTCAGGATCCTGACCGTCGGAAGCGGAGAGCCTGAGGGCGGAACGCAGCTGCTCGACCTCTGGAGACGGGTCCGCCTTTCCCAGCACCTCGAGCGCCTCATCACGCCTGTCCGTGTCCCCGAGAAGCCGCGCCAGCAGAAGCCTCGCCCCGACGTGTTTCGGCCCGTTCTCGAGCACCGTCTTCAGGATCGATTCCGCATCCCCCTCACGTCCGGCGCTGATGGCCCTACGGGCATCGTCCACCATCCGATCCTCTTCGGTGGGCAGCAGCGCGGCTACGAACCGGCGGACGGCGCCCTCCGGTTGTGCGCCGACGAAGCTCGACACCGGCTGGCCGTCGCGGAAGGCAATGACCAGCGGGATGCTCCGCGCGCCGAGCCGACTCGCTGTAACCGGATTCTCGTCGACGTTGATCTTGACCAGATCGAAGGCACCTTCGGCACCGGATGCCACCTTCTCCAGGACCGGGCCTAGCGCCCGGCAGGGGCCGCACCAGGGTGCCCACAGATCGACCACCACAGGCACCTGCCTGGAGCGTTCGATGACCGCGTCGGCGAAGGTTTCATCCGTCACGTCTGTCGCGAATTCACTCACGGGTTTCAGCTCCACCGGTCGGGGCGCTGAATGGTAACAGCGGCACCGGAACCCTGGAAATCCGCGCTGTTCGGGGTGCGGTTGTGACGCCCAGGCGGTGGCAGTAGCATCTTTCAGACGCGATATAGTCAGGATCCACGGGGAGCATCAGCGACATGGCGGACTACGACCTCATCATCCGGAACGGCACGGTCTACGACGGCTCCGGCAATGCGCCACGCCCATCCGACATCGGTATCAGGGCCGGCGTGATCGCCGCGGTAGCCGCTGATCTCGAGGGCACCGCGGATCGTGAGTACGACGCAACCGGCAAGATCGTCACCCCGGGCTTCATCGACGTCCACACCCACTACGACGGTCAGGCAACCTGGGACTCTCACCTCCAGCCTTCCTCCAACCTCGGCACGACCACCGTGGTGATGGGCAACTGCGGTGTCGGATTCGCACCCTGCCGGCCGGAAGACCATGCCGTGCTCATCCAGCTCATGGAAGGTGTCGAGGAGATACCGGGTACTGCCATGGACGAAGGCCTGCCCTGGACCTGGGAGTCGTTTCCGGAGTTTCTGGACACGCTGGAACACCGACCGAGGGACATTGACGTGGCTGCCCTGTTCCCGCACGGACCGTTGCGTGTCTACGTGATGGGACAGCGTGCACTCGACCGCGAACCGGCCAGCCCGGAAGACATCGAGAAGATGAAGGCCCTGCTCAGCGAGGGCATGAAGGCCGGCGCGGTCGGGTTCTCAACCTCGAGAACGCTCGTTCACCGCAGCAGTACGGGTGATCTCATTCCCACCTACAAGGCCGCCACGTCGGAGCTCAAGGCACTGGGAGAGGCCCTTTCCGGGGAGTCGGGACACGTCTTCCAGTTCATCTCCGACTGGGAGGATCCTGAGGACGAGTTCAGCATCCTGCGCGAAACGAGCGAGAAGACCGGTGCCAAAGGCACGTTCACGCTCGTGTACATCGACAACCAGCCCGATCTCTGGCGTCGGCAGCTGGACCTGGTGGAGTCGGCCCAGCAATCCGGTCTCGATATCCGAGGTCAGGTCCTGTCGCGTCCCATCGGCATGATGATGGGGCATCGATCCTCCATGCACCCGTTCTACCGCCGGCCGACCTTCCTGTCCCTGGAGGGTCTGCCGCTCGAGGATAAGCTCGAACGTCTGAAGGATCCGGAGATCAAGGCCAGGATCCTCGCCGAGCAGAACATCAATCCGCACATCTTCGTGATGATCTTCAACGACCGCTTCGAGCGGATGTACGTGCTCGAGGATCCCATCGACTACCTGCCGAAACCCGAGAATTCGGTCGCGGCCCGCGCCGAGGCGGCGGGCGAGGATCCGGCGTCCTGGCTCTACGACTACCTGCTTGGAAACGATGGCAGCAATCTCATCTACATCGCCGCCGCCAACCTGTCCGAGCACATTCCCGAGCTGCTCGGCCATCCGCACACGGTCGCCGCCCTCGGCGACGGCGGCGCGCACGTCGGGTCGATCTGCGACTCCAGTGCCAACCTGTACGTCCTCACCCAGTGGGTGAAGGAACGCCATGCGTTCGATCTGGCCAAGGGAATCCACATGCTCACCCGCCAGCCTGCAGAGCTGTACTCGCTGCTGGACCGCGGGCTGATCGCGCCCGGCATGAAGGCGGACATCAACATCATCGACATCGAGGCACTCAGCCTGAAGACACCGCACATCGTTCACGACCTGCCTGCCGGCGGAAAGCGGTTTCTTCAGAACGCGGACGGCATCGCGGCGACGATCGTGGCTGGCGAGGTCATCTTCGAGAACGGCGCTTCCACCGGCAGCCTGCCCGGGCGGCTGGTACGCGGGTATCGCGCCGATCCACGTCCGGCGCTGGCCTGAGTCGGGAGCTGCACTCCGGTATGGACGACCTGGCCGCACGCATCCAGCGCCTCGAGGACATCGAGGCCATCAGGCAGCTGAAAGCGCTGTACTGCGAGATCTGCGACGACGGCCACGACCCGGACCGCATCGTAGGGATATTCACCGAGGACGGTGTCTGGGAAGGCCGCGGCATCGGCACCGCCCACGGCCACGACGAGATCCGCGCGCTGTTCGAACGCTTCCGCGACATGATGAGCTTCACCCAGCACATGACCATGAACCCGCGCATCGAGGTGGACGGAAACACCGCGACAGGTACCTGGTACTTCTTCGGTCCGTTCACGTTCAAGGGCGATACGCCCACCGCAAAATGGCAGGCGGCTCGTTACGAAGAGACTTATGCGCGTGTCGACGGTGTCTGGAAGATCCGGCATCTGAAGGTCACGCGGCCAGGTATGAGCGTCTACTACGAGAAAGGCTGGGCGGAAAAGCTTTACCAGTAGCCGTATCCGTCAGAGGACTTCAACTTTTCAACTCTGCAACGATCTCCGTCGCCCGTGCCCGATGCGCGGGCCGAATGTAGGCTGACAGCGTTCTGAGCGCGGTGGCGAGCACCGCCGCATCGTCGGTGAAGCCCAGCCCGATCACGAAATCCGGCACCAGATCCATGGGCACGACGAAGTAGGCGAGCGCGCCGATGATCACCAGCCGGACCTGGGTCGGCGTTTCCGGATCCATGGCCGCGTAGTACGCCGCCAGCAGCTCGTCGGCGAACGGCAGGTGTGCCGCCATGCGCCGGAATTTCGGCCAGAACCCCTGCTCGACGATCTCCGAATCACTGCGCGGCATGTTCAGTCCGCAGCGCGGCTCTTGACCTCGAGCTGCAGGGCCTCGAGCCGCGCCGCCTCGAACTCGTCACCAGGCGCCCACACCGGCATCTCGTCCGCGTCGGCAATCGAGCAGACCGCCAGAAAACCCATGCGTGCATTCTCCACCATGCCGTCGAGATTCCAGTCCGCGGAGTACTCGTCGCTCGGCTGGTGGTAGCGATGCTGCTCGTAATCGACGTACTGCGCCCGTCCCCAGTCCGGATCGCGGCCGATGAAGTCCGTGCCCGAGCGCAGGAATACAGCCGGAACGCCGATCCGGGCAAAGTTGAACTGGTCCGAGCGATAGAAGATGCCACGGTCGGGAAACTGGTCCGGCTTCACCACCCTACCCTGGTAGCCGGCCACCGCCTCCACTACCGCATCGAGCGAGGACTTTCCCTTGCCGATGAACACCACGTCCCGAGTGCGTCCCCAGATGTTGCCGCCGTCGTAGTTGACGTTCGCCGCCATCCTACCCGGCGGAAAGGTCGGATGCTCCGCGTAGTATCGCGAACCGAGCAGGCCCTGCTCCTCCGCAGCCACGAAGTTGATCAGTACCGAACGCCGTGGCGGCTCCGGCAGCGCGGTGAGGGCGCGGGCGATACCGAGCACCTGGGCGACACCCGAGGCGTTGTCCATGGCGCCGTTGTAGATGGCATCTTCCTCGTCGTCCGGTGTGCCGATACCGAGGTGGTCGTGGTGCGCCGTGACGACGACCACCTCGTCGGCGAGCGCCGGGTCGTTACCCGGCAGCAGCCCGAGCACGTTCGCGGTGGCGGTCCGCGACACGTCGCTGTTGAAGGCAATGGATGTCGTCACGCCGAGCGGCATCGGCTTGAAGTCGGCCGTCTTCGCAGCCTCGACCAGCGCGTCGAGATCCTTGCCGGCCAGCGCGACCAGCCGTCGCGCCGCGTCTTCGGTGAGCCAGCCCTTGACGTCGATACGTGGCTCGTCGCCCGCCGGCAGCTCGAACTGCGCGCCTGTCCATGAGGTCTGCACCACCTGCCAGGGATAGCCGGCGGAAGCGTTGGTGTGAATGATGATGGCCCCCGCCGCGCCCTGGCGGGCAGCACTCTCGTACTTGTACGTCCAGCGCCCGTAGTAAAGGCGCGTGTCGCCGGCAAACAGGTCGGGATCCCAGTCCGGGTCGTTGTTGAGCATCAGCAGCATCTTGCCTTTGAGATCGACACCTTCGAAGTCGTCCCACCCGTACTCCGGCGCCTGGATGCCATAACCGACGAACACGACCTCGGCACCATCCACCGACGTCGCCGGCTGCTGCCGGCCGGCGCCGGCGATGTAGTCGTCACTCCAGGCGAACGAAACCTGCCCGCCGTCCCTGACAAACGTCCACACGGCGGGCATCTCTGATCGCACACCGATCAGGTCGAAGGGTTGCTCGAATCCGCCATCCTCGCCACCAGGTGCATACCCCAGCCGTGCGAGCTCCGCGGCGAGCCAGGCACGGGCCAGTCGGTCACCATCACTGCCGGGACCGCGCCCGCCGTAGCGGTCACTGGAGAGCTCCTGGATCAGGCCGCCCAGAAGCGCTCCATCGATGACGTCCGCAGCAGCAATGTCTGTGTCATCGAACGGCAGCGCAGCTACATCAGCCGCAACCCCATGCAACGGGGTCGACGCCTCGTCCGCCGCTTCCGGAGCGGAGGATCGATCGCAGCCACTGAGCAGGGAAACTACCGTCAGCAGCATGAGAAAGGTTCGTTTGACGTTCACGATCTGTATCCTCCGTTCACAGCAGTCGTTCGCCCAGGCAATCGTAAGCGGTAATCTGCACGTCACGCGCCGGCGACGCCGGGTAACCGTCACGGAACAGCGTCCAGATCATGGTCGAGCGCAAGGTGCCGTTCGTATCGGTGAAGCGGTTCGCCAGCGTGGCTTCGTGCGTAAATCCCAGCCGGCGTGGAATGGCGGAGCTGGCCGTGTTCTCCGGCGCGCAGTGAATCTCCACCCGCTCGACATCGTCCACCTCGAAGGCGATCCGCACCATGGCGGCTGCGGCCTCCGAGGCGTAGCCCCGACCGGCGCAGCGCTCGTCCGTCCAGTAGCCGATCTCGCGGGCTCCGGCGCCAAGGCGTGTGTAGAGCCCGGTTTCACCGATGAGTGCCCCAACGGCCGGATCGACCACCGCATAGCGATAGTCCCGATCGAGGTCGAAGTTGGCGCGGTAGGTTCGCAGTCGTGCGAGCGTACCTGCCAGCGGCTGCGGTTCGTCCCGCATCCAGGGGATCCACGGGCGCAGGTAATCACCCCGCTCGTCCAGGATTTCACGCAGTCCCGGCGCGTCCTGCGGCTCCCAGCACCGGATCAGAAGCCTGTCGGTTTCGACCCGATAGGCCGGACCGTGCTGCGTCTGATCCATTGCTGAGCTCCGACCCGTCGAATCCGGCACAGTATATACGCCTCACATTGATGCCTGAGGCGGCTGGGCGTTCCCTCTCTGAAAAGCCGACTATAATTCCCCGCGAGAGGTCACATCGGAGGAAGGGAGATTCATGTCTCAATCGAGGCCCCGTCGCCACCACCGCCTCAACGACCGCGGGGTCTTTGGCAACCGTTACCAGCGATGAGCAGCGGAATGCCTGCCGCTCGGAAAACCATCGGAGCGATATGAATGACAACCCTGTTCTTCGGTGACGAACCGGTCAGGCTCGACAACGGCATCTCAGGCATCCCGTGGCTGGTGGAAACCGCGAATCCGCCATCGTTCCACGCGCTGATCTCCGGCGCCGGGAACTCGCCGGCGACGACCATCCGGGCGCAGATCTTTCTGCCGGAAGGTGCAGAGACATCACCAGCGGTGATCGTCGTGCCCGGCAGCCTGGGGGTCGCTCCGTCACACCTCTACAAGGCAGAGCTGCTCACGGCAGCCGGCATCGCCGCCTGCGTGCTCGATCCGTTCGGCAGCCGCGGTGTGACCTCCACAGTAGCCAACCAGGCCCAGTACTCCTTCGCCGCCAGCGCCTTCGACGTGGTCGCCACCATCTCCCAGCTTGCGGGCCACGACGGGATCGACGGGACGCGCATCGGCGCTCAGGGTCACAGTCGGGGCGGTTCTGCCGTGCTGGCCGCGGCCTGTCTGATCCCGCTGCTGCAGGGCGACCAGTCGCTCGCCGGGGTCTATGCAGCCTATCCCTGGTGCGGTCAGCAGTTCCTGAATCCGCGGATCGGCGCGACGAAGGTCAGATCCGTGGTTGGCGACCGCGATGAATGGTGCCTCGCACAGCAGGTTCAGGGCTACATGCAGGCCATGCGCCTGACCGGAGGCGACGCCACCTGGCGCATATTCCCCGGAGCGCAACACAGCTTTGACCGCGACACGCCCGTCGAGCTGGTCGAGGATGCCTCCGTCGCGCCGGGAGCGCCAACCATCTACATCGACGACGATGGCGCCATGCTGCACCCTGCGACGGGCGAACCGGATCCCGCGCTATCGGAACGTGAGCTCATGCTCTACGGCATCAAGGCGGGGTACGGCGTGCGCGGCGCGCACATCGGCTCATCCGGAGACCAGGCGCAGTCCTTCCACGACGACATGATGGCGTTCTGGCAGCATTGTCTGATACCAGAGCCGGCTCAGTGATAGTCGCGGTCACCCGGCATGAGTTGCCAGTTCCGGGGATTCAGTGATCCGGCTGGATCCACGTCGTAGGAAATTTCCATGTAGTTGTTCGTGCGTACGGGCAGCATCCCCGCCAGACGGAACAGACCCCAGTGGCGCCAGCTCGGCGTGCCGAAAAATGCCAGACCGGAGCAGCCTGCCTCACGGGTGAGGCCGATGACACCCGACAGCAGGGCGCTCGCTGTACCGCGATCCTGATCCGGGACCGCGAACTCCGACAGCGTGGCACGAGTACCGGACAATCTCACAACCGCGTAGCCGAGCATCACGTCAGCCCGCCACAGCGCCAGCGCAGAGTAGGATTCCACAGGGTGATCGAGATAACGCCAGTTGAGGAACTTCCAGCTGTGCGGGCACCAGTATCCTGGGAACTGCATGGTGCCGAGAGTGAGAGCATCGTGCCCGCTCTCGAAACGTCGGATCGTTTCTATCCGGTAGTCGGCGTCCTGCTTGAGGGTGAGCAGGTGCCAGGCCGACACCACACCGGAAAGGGCCTGGTTCGACAGCGAAGCGATTGAGGTGGGCAATGTGGAGCCTTCAGGATCCTGAATCACGCGAAGCGGCAGCAGAGCACCGGGCAGGCTGCCGAGGATCTTGTGCGCGGTTCCATCTTTGGCCGCGACCGCCCGCGAGCTGTCGTTGGGCCCGGAAATGGAGCACCGTTTTCCATGCCACGGATGAGATCTGCGGACCGTGCGACGGATCGCCGAAAGTCCCTTGCGCTGCCACTCGGGAAGCGTCGCCGCATCTCCGCTGACCATCCCGGGTATTTCTTCCCAGCCGTGCCAGACGGGCCAGGGAAAGTTGGCACCCGTTTTCAGGATCCGGCCCGTTGCGCGCTCGACCACTATCCAGACCTGAGCCCGACCGTAAGGGTTCCGTCGATACAGCCAGTCGAACGCCTCGCGGGGACGACGTCTGCCGAACGCTGCGTCGACGCAGTCGAAGACCTGCTCGAGCTCATGCTCTTCAGCACGGCGGACGTCGAATCTCGGATCGGACGATTTCAGTCCGACCGGCAGACGCATGAACTCATCGTACGGGTCTTCCGGAATCCCGATGGACGTCCTTACCTCGGCGCGAGATTCAGAATCGCTCCGGATCGAACTCATAACGCAACGCCAGCTCCACGACAAAAGTGTCCGCACTGGAGTTTCCAGGCGGCGCGTTTTTCCGATCGATAGTCCGGTATCGACCCTCCAGGCGGCCAAAGAGATTTCTGCTGAACGCGTAACTGCCTCCGATCAGAAAGGCATACGAATTCTGACGGCCCTGCCCGGTCGGGTTGAGGAATGCGTCGTCGCGCTCAGCAGCGTCATCCGGACCAGGCAGCAGCGTATAGTCGATCTGCAGCGCCTGGGTCAGCGCCTTGCGCTTCTCGAAGCGGACTTCCGCGTAGGTCGTCCAGCGACTTCCCGCGGGTTCGTAGTCCAGGCTCAGCGTCAGGTCATCCATGTTGTTCGCGAGCGATGAGCCGGATATGGCGCTCGGTCGGCGACCTATGGCTGCCGAGAGCTGGAAATCCGACAGACCAACCGTGACACCCAGTCGGCCGTAGAACTCCACCGAATCGTATTTCAACCGGGTGTCGGTGAAATCCAGTGGATAGTCGAGCGACGGCCCCAGATCGTCGGCAGGAATCGGCGGCGCGGCAGGGTCTGTGTACACGCAGTTGCTCGCGATGGGCTGAACCTGCCCGTCGCCGGGGCTGCAGGCATTGATGTTTGCCCTGAACAGATCGTTTCCGACGAGCACACCCACGAAGGCAGGCGCCTCACTGAATGGTTGAGACTTCTGCTCGGTCTCGACGTGGGCCGGGCCTCCTTCGAAAGTGAGTGTCGTTCTGCTCGTGATTCGAAAAGTCCACAGCAGCATGCCGCCCAGATAGTCGCTCTGCGCCGCGAGGCGGTTCGGGGTCGGCAGGAAGTCCTGGTTGACGAATCGAATCCCTACGCCCAGATCATGGCGTTCCGAAAGCGTGTAGCTGAGAGAACCCAACAGCCCCCAGGAGTCGCTGTCACTGCGGGTGGTGTTGTTCTTGAAATCCACGGACTGCTGATCGACGGTCACGTTCAACGCCCACTTCCGGCTCAGCTCATGGTCGAGGGCGAGCGACATGTTGTTACGGTGGTACTGGTTCTTTCTTACGTCGATACCCGTGTCTCCCGCCTGAAAGTCATCCCGATCGAGCTGCAGGATGTTGACGTATCGATACTGCTGATCGAAGCTCAGCGTGGTTCTCGGACTGATGTCGTAACCGAGACGCAGCCTTTCACGGTGCTGGAATCCGCTGTCATCCGTCTGCTTGGTGTAGTAGTCATACCAACCCCGATAGTTGAGCCGATAGTGGAATCGCTGTTCCGGATCGCCGCGCAGCTCCAGATCGGGTCCGACACGAAGGATGACATCGTCGACGGCATCCCCATTGTTCAACGTGTAGATATTTGAGTTGTAGAGCGTTGCCGTTTCCACGCCGGCGTGGAACTCCGACGCCTCGGCGAGCCCTGCCAGAAGCCAGCCGACGATGATGATGAACAACCGGGCAGGCATGCGTGTCACTCCGGAACGACGATGGTGTCGCCAGGCATGAGCAGAAAGTTGCTGCCTGGCGCTCGGCCGTTGACAAAGCTCGTGTAGTCGAAGGAGAGCTCCGTTTCTCCACCCGCCGACTTGCGCAGAACCTTGATCCTGGATTTCTTGGCAAACGGGGTGAATCCACCCATCTCGGCAATAGCATCCAGCACCCGCATGTCATGACGGAGCTCCAGCACGCCGGAACGCTGGATACCACCACCAATGACGCTCACCACCTGACTGCGCATTTCCAGCACAGCCACATCCACCATCGGATCAGTGACATATGCTGCCAGCGACCCTTCGAGAAACGCGGCCAGTTCCTCCGGGGTGCGGCCCTCGGCCAGTACGTCGCCCACCAGCGGCACGGAGATTCGGCCATCGGTCCGCACCAGTGCGGTGCCGGACAACTCCGGCTGCTCCCAGACGCGGATGTCGAGTAGATCGGGAACGCCGATCCGATAGATCTCGTCGGTCCCCGGCGCAGAGGTATCCTGGGCATGAAGCCAGCTCGGCGCAGACAGACCGGCGAACAGCCCCATGATCAGAAGTACTCCCCGAAGCGTGTTCCATCGCTGGCCACTCTGGTTCATATGTATGCGTGCACTCATGCCCGTAGTCTTCCTCTGATCGTGCTCAATGCGCCGCCCGCAAGCGACAGGCTCGGTCGCAGCTGGGCCCGATAGAGGCCCATGCCATATCTCAGAACCGGCAGACGCCTGAGCTCGTGGATGTTGGCCAGCGGCATCCGATTCAATCCCCGCGATCCACCGAAGCAGAGCACGTACCCGGCCTCCCGTGCGGCCAGGCGGACCGCTTCATTGGCCGCATTGGCGGGATAGGCCAGAGTCGCCGGTGCAGCGTGCTCACCCAGCTCTTCATTCAATCTCGACTGGGACTCCTTCAGGTCTCGTGCCAGTGCTTCCGGTTCGAGGCGCGTCAGCAGCGCATGATCCCGGCTGTGAGAACAGAGGCTGACACCTTCCGCCGCAAGAACGCGAAGCTCGTCCCAGCTCAGTACGCGGTTCAGCTCGGGCAGCTCCGCCAGGGTGCTGATCTGATCCTCCACCCAGGCCATGGCCTGGACGTGAGGCAGGGTCTTGACGTGGTTACGCATCCGTTTGTACGCCTGACGACGTAACTCGGGTGTCGTCAGCATCAGCGCTCCGAGTTCGGGCAGGTTCAACTGGGTGCAGCTCGTACGGCTGATCGCAGCGTGCAGGCGATCCCACCAGAATCCCTGCCGCTGACCATCCGGAAAAGCCGTCGGAACGAACAGCACGGCAGGAATGCCGAGCTCCTTCATGACAGGCCACGCGTTGCTCGCGAAATCACGATATCCATCGTCGAACGTCACCAGCACGGCCCGGCGCGGGAGCTGCCCGCCACTCTGCTGCGCGGCAATGACTTCATCCAGAGAAACCGGCGAGTACCGTTCTGCCAGGAGCGACATCTCCGCTCGGAACGCATCCGGTGTCGAGCTGATCAGCCCGGGCTCGAGGTCCGGCTCGTCGTCAGGCTCGGCAACCCGGTGATAGGTGAGGATGCGCAATCGACCGGTATTGCGCTCGGCGGATTCCAGGAGCGAGAACAGTCCCGTGGTCTCCAGCGGATCGAGGATGCCTTCGATCAGTCGCCTCATTCGCCGGTTCCGGCTGCACTCAGGTGCCGGTTGGTCCCGAACCAGTCCGAATGCCGGGACCGGTAGCCGATCACCGCCCAGAACATGCCGATGAGCAGACCGATCGCACCGCAGACGCCCAGCACCAGCGGCGGATTCGGCCAGGTCGGGCCCAGAGGCTGAACCGGCTCGGCAATAATGCGCGCGGTCACCCCGACCTCACCCGTTTCAGCCAGGCGCGTGAACAGCCGCTGGTCCAGCAGCGCCCGGCGTCGCTGCTCCATGATCGACTTCGTCTGCGCCAGCTCGTCCATGATCAGCTGCTCTGAGCGGCCGAGGCGTTCAGCCTCGGCGAGCTCTTCATTGGCCTGGTCGAGGCCGGCCGTCAGCGCGGCCTCCACACCTTTCAACGCCTCCAGTTCCTTGCGCTGGGTCTGGGGAGTCGCACGGGTCGTATCGGCCAGCTGCTTGCGGAGCAGGCTGACCTGTCGTTCCGCTGCAACCCGGGACGGATGATTCGGCTGCAGGGTCTGCTGCAGACCGGCCACCTCTGTTTCCGCCTGATACAGCCGATCCTGAAGCGCACGAATGGCCGAGTCGTTGCCGGTCACGGTGGCACTGCCGGCAAGCAGCTGATTCTCCAGCGCGTAGCGTTGCGCGCGAACGTCCAGCAGCTGCTGATACTGGTTGCGAATGTTCTGATTTCTGGCATCGAGCACGTCCTCGGCGCTACCACCGTTGAAATACTCCCGACGCGCTTCCCGCAAACGATCTTCAAGGTGCTCGACTTCCGCCACCAGCGCGGCGTATTCCGCTTCCTTAACGTCCAGGCGCTCAGACTGGCTTCGCCGTTCGTCTTCGATGAGTCGCCGCTGATGCGCATCGACGGTCGCTCGCAGCAGTTTTTCTCCATACACCGGATCGGGGCCGACGTAGCTCAGTGCAACGACCTGCGTGCCCGAGACCGGGCTAGCCTGCAGGGCTTCCATGGCGGCTGCTACCGGATCTTCTTCGTCCGCCGGGGGTTCGACCTGTGCCACCGCATCGGCTATCACGGAGTGGCTCTGCATGATCTCCGCCTGTGTTGCGATGAAGGCTGAACCGCCGCGTCCGTTGTTGAGCGTGCTCTCGAGCGTGTCCTGCTGGTCGAGCACCACTTGCGTGGTGACCGTGTACAGCGGCGTGGCGACGAGCAGGACCAGCAGGCCCACGACGACACCTGCCGCCAGGCAGGAGGCGACGAGTTTCTTCCGCTCCAGTACTGCCTGCACGATTTCGGCAAATCCGATTTCCATTCCGCCATGTGCAGACCTGCCGGCCTGATCTTCCGCGTAGAGCGACAGCACCTGCCGTACGCCTGCCTGGGTGAGCTCCAGGCGCACCTCCGGGGCAGACATGTCCCTGCCATTGGACTCACTGGGTAGATTGGAATCGGTCATCTTCTTGGTCCGTTCAGGAGCGTGCCCGGCCACAGCGGCCAATGGCAGAGCGCACAACCCATCCCCACGGAAACTGCCATGGGAGAGACCCTGCACACGCACTCGAGCAGTTTACAGAACCAGCCTGTGTTCGGTGTGTGAACGCCTTGTATATAGGGCTAGGCGCGGTTGCGGCGGTTGATATGCTGTGCAGTCGGTCGGGACAACACCAAGCGTCGGTATCGAGGACATGACGGCATTCATTCCAGCCCCGCTGCAGAAGCGACAGCCGGCACCGCCTCCGAGCGTCTATCACGAGCAGAAACGGTTGTTTGATCTGCTCGCCGTCATCGCGAGCCTGCCGGTGACGCTACCCCTGCTGGCGCTGTGCGCCGTCGCGGTAAAGTTGTCCAGCCCCGGCCCGGTCCTGTTCCGTCAGACACGCACCGGCATGCACGGTCGGCCGTTTTCCATGCTCAAGTTCCGCTCCATGGTGAACAACGCCAGTGACCTCAAGGAAGGGCTGAAGGCCGACAGAGGTATGGACGGCCCGGATTTCAAGCTCAGGGAAGATCCCCGGGTCACCCGAGTCGGCGCACTGCTCAGAAAGACGAGCCTCGACGAGCTTCCTCAGCTCTGGAACGTTCTTCGCGGTGACATGAGTCTGGTAGGGCCGCGACCGACGTCGTTCGGACCGGATTCCTATGCGCTCTGGCATACCGAGCGTCTGGAGGCAAAACCGGGCCTGACAGGACTCTGGCAGGTGGAGAAACGTGGCGATCTGGACTTCGACGAGCGGGCCCGCCTGGACATCGCCTACCTGCGCCATCGAAGCCTGCGCCTCGATCTATGGATCTTTCTGCGCACCATCCCCGCCGTGCTGCAGAGACAGGGAGCCTACTGAGAGGGCCATGCTCTTACTAGCTGACCGGTTCACACTCTGGCTCGGATGGATCGTCCTGGCCTCCCTGTTCTTTTCCGCAGTGCCTGTCGGACCTTTCGGCCTGGCGGGATGGATTGGCGCCATGGGTCCACTGCTGCATCGGATCTTTCCGAACATCGGTCTGAGAAGAATGGCCATCTCGGGACTCGTCGCCATCGGCCTGGTTCTGTTCGCCTCCGGCATCGAGACCTGGCTGGATCTGGCGTTGCCACCCGCCGTCTACCTGTTCGGCCTGCTGCTGGCGCCGGTGCCGATAGCAGGCCTCACGGGAGCGCAGCGCAACGCGACCCCGACGTCGGACGATGCCTTCCAGCTCGCTCTGGCCAGGGAGGTCGGCCGGGCACGCCGCTATGAGCGTCCCCTGACGTTGATCTCGGCGGCCTGTGAGGGAGCTGGCGATCTGGCCACGCTCGACGAGGTCATCGCTTCTCAGGTGCACGTCTATGCCCAACAGTTCCGGCTGGGAGATCGTATTCTGGTGATCGTTCCGGAGCTCGACGCGACATCCTATCCGGCCCTCGAGCAGCGGCTTCTGGAATCCGCGAGATCACATCATCTGAAAGCGATCGAGCTGGGATCTGCCAGCTTTCCCCAGGGCGAATGCACGGCTTCCGGGTTGGTCGAAATGGCGGAAGCGACGTGCAGGCACCACGACCTGAGGCCCTACGCCGATGCACCGCGGAACAGACGAGCTGCTGACGACCTCAGTCTGCCCCAGTCATGAGCAGCACGGACGGCTCTCCCGCGCCGCCCGTGGCATACGTCATGTCGCGTTTTCCGAAACTGACCGAGACATTCGTTCTCGACGAGATCCTCGAGATGGAGCGACAGGGGACTCCCGTGGAAATCTTTCCTCTGTGGCGCGAACACGAGGACGTGATACATCCCTCAGTGGTCAAGCTGGTGCCAAGAGCACACTTTCTGCCGGGCCTGAATCTGGAGATCGCCAGAGACGTGGGCTACTGGCTGTTCAACCGCCCCGGCAGGCTGCTCGGCGCGCTTGCAGCGGTGATTCACGACAACCTGACCAGCATGCGGTACCTCGCCGGTGCGCTGGCGGCATTTCCGAAGGCCTGCACCATGGCGAGACGCATGCAGTCGCTGGGTGTCCGTCACGTTCATGCACACTTCGCGAGTCATCCTGCGGCCGTTGCTTTTGTCATCAACCGCATCACGGCTCTGCCGTTCAGCTTCACCGCGCACGGATCGGACCTGCACCGCGAACAGGCCATGCTCGGCCGCAAAGTCACTGCGGCAAAGTTCGTCGTCGCCATATCGGACTACAACCGCCGCTTCATTCTCGAGCATGTCGGCCAGGAGAGTGCCGGCAGGATCACCGTCATTCACTGCGGCGTGCAGCCCGATGCATTTCCCCGTGCCGATGTCACGTCAGACAGGCTCCGTATCATCTGCATCGGGACCCTGCACGAGGTCAAAGGGCAAAGCCATCTACTCAGAGCATGCCAGGGCCTGGCGGCCGCTTCCGTCGACTGGGAGTGCCACCTCGTCGGTGACGGTCCGGATCGCGGGGATCTCGTGACTCTCGCTCGGGAACTCGGTATCTCGGACAGAGTGTGTTTTCATGGCAGCCGGACCCAGGAGCAGGTTCGAGCGTTGCTGCGCACGATGACTACGGCCTGCGCGCCCAGCGTGCCTACGGCCAGCGGGCGACGGGAAGGCATACCCGTGGCGCTGATCGAGGCCGGCGCCTGCGGGTTGCCGCTGGTGGCGAGCAGACTCTCGGGCATTCCGGAGCTGGTCGAGGACGGGGTTACCGGATTGCTCGTGGAACCCGGCGACAACATCGCTCTGACCGACGCGCTCCGCCGGCTCGCAGGCGATCGCATGCTGCGACAGGCGCTGGGCCAGCGCGCCAGAGATCGAGTGTGCGGGCAGTTCTCACTGACGGCCAGCGTCCGTTCTCTGCGTCGGGCGATCTCCGGCGAGGCGGTTTCATGCTCCTCCTCATGATCAGCGCCCTGATCCTCATCGCGGTGCCGTTTGCGATCTACCCGCTGCTGCTCTGGTTGCGGGCAACCCTCGCCCGCTCACCAGTGAAGTCATCCACCATTACGCCGACCGTGGATCTCGTCATCTGCGCCCACAACGAGGCAGACGTCATAGAGCGTCGGCTGTCGAACGCGCTGGCCCTGGACTACCCGCCGGACAGGCTCAATATCTGGCTCGCTTCAGACGGTTCTACGGACAACACGGTAACCCGCGCCCGGCGCGCCGCGGGAAACGACCGTCGGATTCACATTCTGGAGCTGCCAAGGTCAGGCAAAGCCGGAGCACTCATCGCCGCGGTCGAAGCGGGCGACTCGGAGGTCATCGCCTTTTCGGATGCGAACAGCGAGTGGCGGCCGGATGCACTGCGCGCACTGGTCGCACCGCTCGCCGATCCCACCGTCGGCGGCGTCGCAGGCGACCAGCGTTACCGACGGCCGCACTCGGAGACCGGCCACGAATCCAGTGGAGAACGCGGTTACTGGTCGTTCGACCGGATGCTGAAGCGATGGCAGGCGGAAGCCGGCAGCACCCTGTCTGCCACCGGCGCCATTTACTGTATCCGCCGATCGCTGTTCGAACCGCCACCGGAAGACGCCACCGACGATTTCATGATTTCGACCGGTGTCATCGCGGCGGGGCAGCGTCTCGCATTTGCGCAGAACGCGGTTGCCGTGGAACCGCCCGCCGCCTCTGCAGGTCTCGAGTTCAGTCGCAAAGTGCGCGTCATCAGCCGCGGGCTGCGCAGCGTCGTTTACCGGCGGGCTCTGCTCAATCCTTGGCGTGCCGGCCTGTACGGTCTGCAGCTTGCCGTGCACAAGGTGTGGCGCAGGCTGGTCTGGATTCCGGCGCTCGTACTCGTCCTCTGCGCCCCCATTGCGATAGCTCAGGGAGGATTGGCCAGGTTGGTCGGTGCGGGTGTTCTACTGTTACTGGTTCTGGCGCTGCTTGGCACGCTGTCAGGCAGTCTTCGCCGGTATCGCCTGTTCGCGATTCCCGCCTACGTGGCCGTCGTGAATGCGGCCTGTATGGCAGCGACCTACAATCTGCTGACCGGACGTCGCATTGCGAGGTGGCACCTGCCGAGGGGAGAGGAACCGACCCGCGGGCTCGAGATCGAATCGCGATGAAGATTTTTGCGGCCGTCATTCTCTTCGCCATCTATCTGAACGTGCCGGCTGTCGCGGTACGGGAGTTCGGTGTCCCGTTCATGGCCGGCGCCGCACTCCCCCTTCTGCTCCTCATACCCTTCGCACATGCGATCCTCGTTCGTGGCGAGCCGCTGCGACTGCCAGGGCTGCTGATGGTCGGGTTCGTGCTGCTCCTGGTTCATGCGACCAGCGCCTATTTTGCGGTGAGGCCTGACGAGTCCTTCGATCGTGTGATGGAATGGGCGCTCGAAGGTGTGCTGCTTACCGCGCTCATCGTCAATGTCTTCCGCACCCGCGCCGACGCTATTGCCGCCGTGCAGGCAGTCGTAGCAGCCGGGGCCGTGATGGGGGCGATCGTGCTGCTGCAGCAGCTGCTCGGTGCAACCGACAGCAACTTCATGGGGTTTGGTCAGCTCGACGCCGCGCTGGTCAACGACGACGGCTCCCTGCAGCGGAGGCTGGCCGGTCCGATCGGCGAAACCAACCGATTTGCCCAGGTGATGGCGGTACTGATACCGGTTTCCGCTGCGCTGGCCATTACCAGCCAGGGCGCCGCGAGACTAGGCTACTGGGGGCTGACGGCACTGATCACAGCCGGCATGGCGCTGGCATTCTCGCGGGGTGTCGTCGTCGCGCTCGCACTCGCCGTACCTTTTGCCCTGCTGTTCAACCTGCTGAAGCTGCGTCACGTGCTGGTGGGAGTTTTCAGCGCCCTGCTGCTGCTGCTCATGCTGCCCAGCTACGCCGAACGGGTGATCAGCATCGGCGACGTTGCCGTTCAGACACTCGGACTTTCCCCTCACGGTCTGAGAAACGCCGACGGTGCAGCCCGGGGCAGGCTGACGGAGATGAAAGCCACCGCAATGGTCTTCGCCGATCACCCGCTGCTCGGTGCCGGTCCGGGTATGGCCCAGGTCCTCTATCAGGACTATGCCCCGGTGGTCGGAGGTAAGGTGAGGCCGGGGGAGCGGGAGGCGCACAATCTCTATCTTCAGCTCGCGGCAGAAACGGGGATCATCGGTCTGATTCTGTTCGCAACGATCATCGGCTTCGCCTTCAACGGTCTCGAGCGGGCACGTAAACGGTTGGCCACCAAGGACCACCGTCTGTGGGGACTCGCCTGTGGCCTCGAGCTGGCGCTGATCATCTACCTCGGAACGAGCCTGTTTCTCCACTCAGCCTATATCAGGTATCTGTGGATGCTGCTCGGACTGTGCGTCATCGTCTCGAGCGCGGACAGACTTCCGCTGCTCATCCGTCTGCTCGGCAGGGTGCTGGCGGAAACAGCGAGAAGCGTCAGAACACGGGAATCCGCCGGTGAAGCGCAGCATGGTCGGTGAGACCACCGATGGCAGCATAGACCGGCAGCTGCGCGGGTCGAGCGTTCTGCTCATCGGCAGGCTGCTCAGCAAGTGCATCAACTTCGGTGTCCAGGTCGCCATCATCCGCCTCCTCACGAAGGACGACTTCGGAGCTTTCGCCTATGGGCTGGCTCTGGTTGCAGCGGGAGAGGTGCTCGTCAAGATCGGACTCGGGCAGGGTGCAAACCGGTTCGTGCCGTACTACTTCGAACGTGGTGAGTACGACCGCCTGCTCGGGACGCTGGTTCTGGTGTCGGCCACCATTCTCGTGCTTGGTGGCGCCGGCTTCGGAGCGCTCTACTGGATCTCCGGCTACGGACTCGCAGGCTTTCCCGGTGGTACGGGCAGTACCGTCGTGCTGCTGCTCGCACTGCTCGCGCCGATTCAGGCACTCGATCAGATCTGCATCCAGACACTCGCCTGCTTCGCGAAGCCCTGGCAGATTTTTCTGCGCAAACACGTTCTCGCACCTCTGCTGCGGGTGTTGGCCGTAGCACTCGCCTTCTTTGCCGGCGGCAGCAGTGAGGTTCTGGCTGCCGTCTATCTGGCTGGCGGTATGCTGGGTCTCGCCATCTGTCTGCACCTCGTGATCAGGGAGCTGATCAGCAACGGTGTACTGCAATTGGGCGGAAGACGTGTCGAGATCCCGTGGAAACCGCTCATCAACTACTCGCTGCCACTGATCAGCTCGGACCTCGTCGCCGTGGTGCTAACCGGCGTGACGACCGTCCTGCTCATGGCGTCGGGGGGGGAGACCGAAGTCGCGTCGATGCGGGCGGTCTCACCTGCTGCCGCACTCAACCTGCTGGTGATACAGAGCTTCGGAATTCTGTTCCTGCCGAGCGCGGCCCGGCTCTTCGCCCGGGACGACTTTGCCGGCATGAGCCAGCATCACTGGGAGTCGGTTGCCTGGGTGTCCATTCTCAGCTTCCCGATCTTCGCGCTGACCTTCTGCGTCGCACCCAGGCTCGTCACGGTGCTATTCGGCGAGCCTTACGCGGACTCGGCAACCGTCCTGGCCGTAATGTCCGTCGGCAGCTTCGCCGCGGTGGTCACCGCCTTCAGTTCGGAAGCGCTCCAGGTCGTGCACATGACGCGCCCCCTGCTGACGTCCAATCTGCTGATGATGTCCGTTTCCATCCTGCTGGCCGTTCTGCTGATCCCGGCCTACGGAGCACTGGGTGCCGCAATCGCCGTGACCGGAGCGCGCCTGCTCGGCGCGTCCGTCCGCCAGACTGCCCTGCTCCGCTCGGGGTCCATCGGCTCGGCCCCTGCGTCCATCCGGGCAATCTGGTGGAAGCTGCTGACCGCCACGATGATCGCCACGCTGGTCGGGTGGGTCTGGCAGCCTTCCCTGTTCATCGAGCTCATCGTTCTGGTCGTCGTCTGCATCGTCCTCCTGCGGAGCTGCGCAAAGGCACTGGACGTGGGCAGGACCTTCCCGGAACTTCTGAAGGTGCCCATGTTCAGGCATGTCGTGGCGGGATAACCCGGTGCGCACCACTGCTTTCGTGCTCCTGCTGCTGCTGCCGACGATCTCCGCCGCAAAGGTTTGGCTCGATGCGGATGACGTACGGGCCATTCCCGAAGACGGCCCGGCCTGGGACGCGCTGGTCCGGCTGGCGTCACGCCCCGACATCTCACCGTCGCTCGCGAACCAGGACGATCCGAGCAACGTGGCGACTCTGGCTCTGGCACTGTACGCGACGCGCACGGAAGACGCCGATGCCAGAGCGCGCGTGCAGCAGATCTTGGCGCGCGTTCCCGGTACCGAACGCGGCGCGCGCACCCTGGCCATCGGCCGCGAGCTGGCCGCCTACATCATAGCCGCCGACCTGGTGGGACTGCCGGACGAGCAGAATGTATGGTTCAAGCGCTGGCTCGACGATCTCCGGGAACAGCGCTTCCAGGGGCGTACCCTCCGCTCAACCCATGAGGATCGTCCGAACAACTGGGGCACACATGCCGGTGCCAGCCGCCTCGCTATCGCGATCTATCTCGACGACAAGGACGAGGTCGAGCGATCGGCACAGGTCTTCCGCGGCTGGGTCGGCGAGTCAGATGGATGGCAGGGCTTCAGATTCGGCGAATCCTGGTGGCAGGCGCCCGGAGTCCGCCGCTACGGTATCAATCCACCAGGCTCGCTCATCCAGATGCATTCGGTGGATGGTGTTCTGCCGGACGACCAGCGTCGTGCCGGGCCCTTCCGATGGCCACCTCCAAGAGAAAACTACGTCTACGAAGCGCTGCAGGGGGCGGTCACTCAGGCACTCCTGCTCGAGGCTCAGGGATACGACCCCTGGTCGTGGGGAGACCGCGCCCTTCTGCGCGCTTTCGTCTGGCTCGATACGGTGGCTGATTACCCCGCGGAAGGTGACGACACGTGGATGCCGCACGTGATCAATCGGGTGTACGGCACGTCATTTCCTGCCCCTTGCCCGGCCAGGCCAGGCAAGGGGTTCGGTTTCACCGACTGGGTCTACGACTGTGTCAGCCGGCCATCGCGATAGTCGCGCAGCGCCTGCTCGATCTCCGCCACGCTGTTCATGACGAAAGGCCCGTACTGCACCACCGGCTCACCGATCGGCCGCCCCGCGAGCAGCAGCAGCCGGGTACCTTCGGACGTGGCCAGGGCCAGTGGCCCACCTTCCACCCACTGAGCCAGCTGGCCGCGGCCAACTCGGCCACCGTTGACCTCGAGGGATCCTTCGAAGACGTAGGTCAGCACCGTGTGACTTTCGGGAACCGGAACGTCCATGCACGTACCTGCCGGCAGCTGGACGTCCAGATACACCGGATCGGTAGCAATTCCGGCTACCGGCCCGGCCACGTCCATCCCATCGATGTGCAGCCGACCGGCGATTGCCCTGATGCTGCCACCGGAGGCCAACCGGTAGACCGGCAGGGCTTCCGGCGTGTACTCCTGATAGCCGGGGTTACCCATCTTTTCCGAGGCGGGCAGATTGATCCAGAGCTGAAAACCGTGCATCCGTCCATCCTGCTGCAACGGCATTTCGGAGTGGATGATGCCGCGTGCCGCCGTCATCCACTGCACGCTGCCCGGGACCAGCTCGCCCCGGTTACCCAGGTGGTCGCGATGTTCCATGCTGCCTTCCAGCATGTAGGTCACCGTTTCGAAGCCCCGATGAGGATGCTCCGGAAAACCACCGATGTAATCGGCCGCCTCGTCGGCGGCGAACTCGTCCAGCAGCAGAAAGGGATCCATCGCGCCCATCGAATCGTCCGACTGGGCGGAGAACACCCTCAGCAGCTTCACCCCGTCACCATCCGTTGCCGGACGTCCGGTGAGGATCCGCCCGATCCGGCGGTTACGTACGTCGTTCATCGATATCTCCTCCAGGGCTCAACAGGAACCTTGCGAGGTCTAATATAGGTTCTAACGATGGCTTTTAAAGACCCGATAGTTAAAATCAATGATTTTCCGGTGGCACGGCTCACCAGACCCCGGGTACGAGCCTGAACCGGGTGCGATCGCAGAAGGTCGAGTAACCCGGAAGCTCGGCCCTGAGCGTACGGTCTTCCAGCGCCGTGCGGACGATGAGCAGGATGATCACCACACCTCCGGCAACTGCCGCTACCCAGGAGCCGAGCACCAGCGGCCATCCCAGGTACAGCAGGATCATCCCCACGTACATCGGGTGCCGGACGTATCGGTACGGACCGCTCGAGATCACCCGATGACCCCTGTCGGTCTGGATCCGTACCGTGGTTTCCAGATGCGGGTTGGTAAGCAGGGTACCCAGCACCGGCAGCATGCCCAGCACGTGCAGGGCGATGCCCACGTACAGAAGCCAGTCGGCCATGGACGTCCACTGCCAGCGGACCGCATCCAGACCCGACGCCACGAGCATGGTCACCGTCGCCACGAAGTAGAGCGCACCGAACACGCGGTCGAACGGTTTGGTGTCGGCATGCCGCTTCCAGCGCGCATCGAGCAGCTCGGGGTTTCTATGAACCATCAACGTCAGATTGACGAGCAGCGTCACACCAAGCAGGCAGAGGAACACCCACCCACGAACCCAGGCGATGGTCCCGGCACCCCAGAAGAGCAGCGCGCCGATGCAGACCAGCGCGACAACCAGCCGTAGGGCGCCGCCCAGCAACAGCACCCCGCGGCTCATCGCTCCGTCACACCAGGGTCCGGCCGCCGTCGACGATCAACACCTGACCCGTCGAGTAGCTGCCTGTCATGAGATAGAGATAAGCTTCCGCCACCTCCGCCGGGAGCCCCGCCCTGGGCAACGGCTGGCTCCCCGTCATCCGCTTGAGCTGCTCGTCGCGCTGATCCTCGGGCATGTTGTTCCATACCTCCGTCAGGATCAGGCCCGGACAGACGGCGTTGACGCGGACCGGCGCCAGATCCACTGCCAGCGCCCGGGTGAGGTGCTCGATGGCGCCGGCCATGGCCGTGCTGAGCGCGGCCTGCCTGCGGGGTCGATGGGCGACCACACCGTTGGTCACCGTCACGGAACCGTTTTCCGACAGCCCGCCGAGCGCATGTTTCACCGCGGCAACGGCACCCCAGAAGCGAACGGTAAAGATCTCGCCCGCGCTGCCGAGATCGAGCTCTGCCACAGGCCGCGGCGCCCGGAAGGAGCCCCAGTCACCGGCGGTGAAAACCAGGTGGTCGAAAGCCCCCACACCCGAGAAGAATGCAGCCAGGCTCTCCTCGTCACGCACGTCCACGGCGGAACCCGACGCCTGCCGGCCGAGCCGGCCGACGGCGCCACCCACCTTCTCACCATCGCTCGATCCGATCACCACCTCTGCACCCGCCTCGATGGCTCGAGCGGCCACCGCGAAGCCGATACCCGAACTACCACCGATGACCACGACGCGCTTTCCACCGAGCTCTGTTCCCGCCATGACTCCCCCATCCCCGTCTCTGATCGTCGTATGCTACTCCCTCAGCAACGGGCAGGGGCAGGATCGGGAGGTGAGAGCGATATGAACCTGGAAAAGCTGCGCGAAGCCGAATCCCTGTTTCTGCACCGTTACCCGGGTGGATTCGAGAACGAAGAGCTGCAGGCGACCGTGCGCAAACGCCACAACGTGGGCCGGCTGTCCGAGCTCGCCGCCGACGTGCTCGCGAAAGGACGCTTCAAGCACCAGGCTCAGGTGCTCGACGACATCGTCAGGATCGTGTCCCGCTCGTCCATGGTCTCCATGTTCGAGAAACCCCGGTTTCGTGATTTCGTCAACGGCCTCAGTCGGGACGACCGCGCACTGCTCGCGACGGCGTTTCGACGGATGCTGCATGGCAACCAGCAGCAGGGCTTCACCGATCTGGTGGATCTGCTCGGTGAGTCCGGTCTCGCCAAGTGGAGCCTGGCGACGATCTGCCTGTACCAGTACCGGCCGGAGGTCGAAGTCTTCGTCAAGCCGACCACCACAAAGAACGTCATCCGCCAGTTCGAGCTGACGGGCCTCGACTACAAGCCCCGACCGAGCTGGTCGTTCTATCAGGGATACCGGGAAGCCATCCGTGAGATGAAGGCGGCGGTCAGCCCGGCACTGTCGCCGAACAATGCCGCGTTCACCGGGTTTCTGATGATGTCCACTGCGGTGGGTCAGCCGGGCTGAACCTCCCTTCGGGGTCAGGCGCCCAGAGCGCTGCCGATTTCCGTGCAGATGTTGAGCAACGCCGGCAGCACCGCCCGCATCCGGGCGTCCGTGAACCGCTCCCGGGCTCCCGCTACGGCAATGGCAGCAACGGCCCGGTCGTTCTCGTCGACGATGACAGCGGCCATGCTGTTGACCCCCGGACGCCACCGGCTCGCCGCCATGGCATAACCGTCGTCGCGGATCCGTTTCAGCTCTTTCAGCAGCTGTGGCAGCTTGACTTGCGATTCTTGAAGCTCGCTGTGAAACCGGCGCGCCCGTGAATCCCAGTCGTGGCTCAGAGCCAGCAACGTTTTGCCGGACACCGTGAGAATGGCGGGGGCACGTTCGCCGACCGCTGAGCTCAATCGGATAGGCATGGGAGACGCAATCTGGTGCAGGTAGAGCGAATCGTTACCGTCCAGGATCACCAGACTGATCGTCTCACCCGTCTCCTGATGCAGCCGGTGCATGAACGGCGCTGCAGCTCGGCGTAACGGGTGACGGGACATCACCTGAACACCCAGCTCCCACAGCCGGAGTGTCGGAAGATAGCCGCCTTTCTGGTCCTGCACGGCATACCCAGCTTCGACCAGCGTCGACAGCGTGCGATGGACATTACTCTTCGGCAGTCCGAGGGTCGCCGCCAGCGTCGATACACCCAGAGGGGTCCGCGATCGCACCAGGAGCTCGAGGACTTCCAGCCCTTTCAGCAGCGTCGTCTGCATAACGCGAACGGAACCTTCAGCGTGCGATCAGCGCCACCAGCGCATCCACGCTGTCCAGCTTCTCCACCCGCCAGACCGTCTCGCAGAGCGCTCTGGCCTGGTCCAGTCCGAGATGAGGTGCGGTTAGCTCCATAGCTTTTTCCTCCACGTCCTGACGGTCGAACGGGTGCGCCGGAAAGCCTTTTACGTGATCGAGGAACCGCTCGTGGCGGCTGCCGTCCTCCAGCGTCAGGATGACCCGCGCGGACTCGACCCGCGGGGACGCTTCCTGCGCCGGATCGTGCACCACCTCCACGCGGTCCATGAGCGCGTGCACCGTCGTGTCGCTGAGAAATCGCTGCCGGGACTGAGCCGCGACGAAATCCAGCCTGCCATCCGCGATGATGATCGCGCAGAGATAAGGCAGGTTCAGCGCGGGCATCTGTGCGACAGCGAACGCGCCCGTCCTGCCGGGCATCTCGATACGGACCTGGCGGATTCGATGCCGAGGCAGAACCTCGATGAAGTCCAGCATCAGCTCGATGACGGGCTGGGTAGGCCCCCCTACCGGGTAACGTTTGTAACCCACCAGTGGCAGCTCGAAACGCTCCCCGAGACCTTCCGTCAGATAGTCCGCATCGAAATCCGATCCGGGCCTGCGGAACATGGAGGAGTTCAACCAACCCGGCGTTCCGACGAACGGGTCACCCATCCCGGTGAAACCGGATTCGACCAGCAGCGCGCACTCGACACCGCGCCGGGCCGGCATACCGCCGAAGGTAAACGCTTTCTCCACATGCTCGATGTCGCGCAGCCACTGCCAGGAGCCCGAAGCCTGCTGCACGCAGTAGGAGAACAGGTCAGAAAACCGCGCCTCATCCAGCCCGATGAGCGAAGCTGCCGCCACGGCGCTGCCGAACAACGGGCCCACGCTGTGATTCGCCAGCGCTCCATCGATCAGGTTGCGGATGCCGAGCGCCTTCGGCAAACGGCAGGAAACCTCGTATCCGGCAATCAGCGCCCGCAGCGCGGCTTCTCCATCGACACCCCTCGCACTACCCAGGCACATCACCACCGGAACGACGGCAGCACCCGGCTGCGTGAACGCCGAAGGGCAGAAGTCATTGATCTCCGCGCTGTGGACAGTCATGCCGCTTGCGAAGACGGCGTCGAGGACGGACCGCCGCTCGAGTGTCGCCAGCACCGGTGCGGCTGCGTCGTCGCCGCTTCCGGCGGTCGCAAACCGCCGTCCCAGCGCGGCAGGTTCCAGATCCCGACACGCAACGGCCGCAGCCAGCGAGTCGAGAAGGTGTCGTCGTGCCAGCTCGCGGATGTCTTCCGGAATCTGTGCCGATCTGCTGTCGACCACATACCTGGCGAGCGGCCCGGTCCAGTTCGCCTCCTGTATATCGCTGTTCATCGTTGCTGCATCCGAATCTCCCGCGACCGATGTCTCTGCGAGCAGTCGTCCTGCGGCGAGCGCCAGCGGTGCAGCACCGAGCAGTCCCAGCGCGTTGCGGCGATCAAGCGTGAAGCTGGACACGGGAAATTCCAGGACCGGACGTTCCAAATAACAGAACACAGTTCTGTTTTCATTACAATATCCGAGTGCTATAAACCGCCTGTCAGCCAGCGCGGTGACGGACGGGATTCCATGAACAAGGGGGATGAGGAGTTGAAACGTCGCACGGTCCTTGGCGCCGGACTCGTCGCCGCAGGAAGCGCGGCACTCTATCCAGGCAGCGGGCTCGGAAACCGGGAACCGGTCGTGACAACCGCGCAGGGCAGGGTTCGCGGAATGACCGCTGCATCCGGCGTCCATGTGTTCAAAGGGATGCGCTACGGCGCGTCTACGACAGGTGTCCTGCGCTTTCTGCCCCCCGCCCCACCACCGACCTGGTCCGGTGTTCGAGATGCGTTCGAGTACGGAGATCAGTCTCCGCAAGCCAGGACCCGCCTTGCAGGATCCCAGCCCATGTCGGATGACTGCCTGCGAATCAATGTCTGGACACCGGGACTTGATGACGCCCGGCGTCCGGTGATGCTCTGGTTTCACGGCGGCGGTTTCGAAGCCGGTACGGGCTCCATGCCGCTGTACGACGGCACCAACATGGCCCGGCGCGGGAATGTCGTGGTCGTAACGGTCAATCACCGACTGAACGTCTTCGGTCACTGCTACCTCGGTGGATTGCTTGGAGAACAATTCCAGCAGTCGGGTAACGCAGGTTATCTCGATCTGATCGCCGCGATGCGCTGGGTACGCGAAAACATTGCCGGCTTCGGCGGTAATCCGGACAGCGTCATGATCTACGGCCAGTCCGGTGGGGGACGCAAGGTGAGTCTGTGTTATGCCGGCTCAGATGCCGCGGGCCTGTTTCATCGGGGCGTGGTGCAGAGCGGTTCGCATCTCAAGATCCAGACACAGGAACAGGCCAACGAGCTCTCGGAGCAGCTGCTGAAGGTGCTCGACATTCCTGCAAAGGAAGCAAGGCGGCTGCAGACCATCGACGTGGAAACGCTGACCCGCGCGCAGCTCGAAGTAATCGCGTCTGCCGGAAGGCGGTTCTCTCCCGTGCTCGACGGCATGACGTTCACCACCCAGCCCTGGTTACCGGAAGCGCCGAGCCTGTCGAGCCACATTCCGATGATGCTCGGTACCACCCGGACAGAGCTCACCAACCAGATGGGCGGCATTCCGGGGATCTTCGATATGGATGAGGCTCAGGCGAAGGCGCGCCTGCAGAGGTTCCTGTCAGCGGAGCACATCGACGAAGGCTGGGCCATCTTCCAGGGATCACGTCCGTCGGCTTCTCCCTCGGAGGTCTTTTTCACCATGGCGTCGGCCCGCGGCTACTACCTCGATCAGATGATCATGGCAGAGCAGCGTGTGCGGGCGGGCGGCTCCGGCAACACCTTCGTTTACCGCCTGATGTGGCGTCAGCCAGTGGAAGGTGGTCGCCGGGTTTCACAGCATTCCCTGGATCTTCCTTTCATGTTCGACAACGTGGCCACCGTCCCCGATATCACAGGCCCGGAGACGGCAGAGACCCGGGCGATGACCAACTGCATGGCTAACTCCTGGATCGCATTCGCGCGGACCGGCGATCCGAACAATGCCGACATCCCATCCTGGGCGCCCTACGATCTCGAACACCGCAACACGCTGCTGTTCGACGTTCCGCCCGTTGCGGTGGACGATCCCTACAAGGCGGAGCGGGAATTCATCACCCGCTTTCCCAGCCAGCAGGACGGTGGTCTGGCCCTGCATCGACGCACGCCGGCGACCTGACGCAATTGGAAGACCGCGCACGGGTGATTCGCGGTCAGTCAGTCGTCGATCCGCGACCACAGATCGACGAAGGCGCGACGCGGATCGTCGACCACACGGCTCGGATGCCCGAACACCAGGGTCCGGCGCGTCTGCTCGTCGTATACCGGCCATTCAGGCGTGCGCGGATTGTTGGGATCACCCGTAGCTGCCAGCGCAACCCAGGCGGAGGCGAGCTCGTCGGCAAGCCGCAGGTTGTCCGCCTGCGGGCCGCTCAGCGCCATCCGCACGTCATGCATCGCATAGGAGTTGTCCACCGCGTGGGTTGCGCCGTAGCGCCCGCCGAACGCCGGGCTGGGTGCGGCCCAGAGGTACATCCAGACCGGTGCGCCTTGCTGCGCAGCCTTGCGCGAGGCCAGCACCCGGGCACCGCGGCGGAAACCCCGGTCCGTCACGATGCGGGCGTTGAGAATGAACGGCGACGCATCCGGATCGTCGTCCCGATACATGGAGACGATGTCCCGCGCGTTTGCGCCGGGAATGGCAGCGACGATCTCCTCCAGGTCCACCCAGGACATGTCGAACTTCGCTTCGCGATAAGTACGCTCATCGAGCGTCGAGCTGACGATAAGAGGGATGTCCCTCGCCAGGTCCGATGCTTGGGGTACGAACGGATGTTGCGGTATGGCCTGCCCGAGTACTGGAGAAAAGGATCTTGGCGCCTCCCCGCGGGCCCGATCACCAGCCTCCACCACCGCCTGTGCTGCAACGATCGTCGACCAGGGGAGCGCCTGCAGCTTGCGCACGTCTGCCCGGGTCAGGCCCAGCAGACCAAGCAGCTTTTCGGAGACCGACGCCGCGGATTCACGCCTGGTCGCGACGAGTCTGGCCCCACTCATGATGCCGGCGCGATGAAAGAGACCCCCTGCCGCCGGCATGGCGAGCAGCAGACTGACCTTCGCGCCGCCACCGGACTGGCCGAATATCAGCACCCGATCCGGATCGCCTCCGAACGCTGCCACGTTGCGCTGCACCCACTGCAGAGCGGCAACCAGATCCAGCATGCCGGCAGCACCGGAGTCTGCGAACTCACCGTCGTCAGCCAGGTACAGATAACCGAGCGCGCTCAACCGGTGGTTGACGGTAACCACCACCGCGTCACCGAACCGCGCCAGCATCTCTCCGTCCATGCCTGGCGAATTGCTGGATCCGCCGTAAAAACCGCCGCCGTGAAATCGGACGATCACCGGCCGCCTGGCACCGGGCTCCAGGGTCGGTGTCCAGAGATTGAGCACCAGGCAGTCTTCCCCCATGCCGCCAGGCTGGAGGTCGTTGAAGATCAGGTCCGCATAGGCTCGCCGGCGGTCCGCCGGAATCTGCGGGCTGATGTTCCCCGAGGTGAGGGCGTCGCGGATGCCGCGCCAGGGCACGACGGGCTGCGGCGGCAGAAAACGGTTGGCACCGCCCGTATCGGCTCCATAGGGAATGCCCCTGAACACCGCAATGTCACCGGAGCTGATTCCGCGCAACCTGCCTTCGGCGGTTTCCACCACCGGGAACAGTCTTGCCTCGCCGAGCGCAACGTCTGTGCCTGCGCCCGTCCGCTCGGCCTGCGATGTGCTCATCCGCTCCTCCCGCCATATTGTCACCGCGCATGATTTGTCACACTTCGGCAACCGGTCAACCCGTTCCATGCTACGGAGGTTCAAGCTCACCATGCTCGACGTTTTTGACCTGACCGATCGAACCGTACTCATCACCGGTGCCGGCCGCGGTATCGGCAGGGGGATCGCAGAGGTGCTGGCACAAGCCGGTGCGGACATTGCCCTCAATGCGCTCACTCCTACCCACGTCGAACGGACGGCCAAAGCAATCGCCGCAAACACCGGAAGGCGGATCGTTCCCGTGCTCGGGGATGTCACCTCGAGCGAGGGTGCGGACCGCGTCGTCGCCACCGCGATGGAGGAGTTCGGCCGCATCGACGTGCTGATCAACAACCTGGGTGACGCCATCGGTGGGAGTCTTGTGGGTCTGCCGGACAGGAAAGGTTCCGGGCCGGTCAGCGATGCCGATCTCAGGCGCATCATCGACATCAACCTGTCCGCCACCCTGCTCTGCACCCGCGCCGTCGCGCCGCAGATGCTCGAACGCCGCGCAGGGAAGGTCATCAATATTTCCTCCTACACGGCCGGGCGGTCGGGTGGCAACGTGGTGCTCTACACGCTGGCGAAAACGGCGCTGATCGGCTTTACCCGGGCCCAGGCTCTGGAGTGGGCACCGTACAGCGTCACCGTGAACGCCATCGCGCCGGGGATCTATCCCGAGCCCATGGCACTGACCGAGCAGCGACGGGAGCGGTTGGCCGCCTGGGCCAAGAAGTCCATTCCCCTCGAGCGTACAGGTGAGCTCAGAGAGGTGGGTTACCTCGCCCTCTACCTGGCATCGGACGCATCGAACTACATGACCGGGCAGACGCTGTACCTGGACGGTGGTATGAGCCTCTAGCGCCACCCGGCGGCGTTCCCTGAGGAAACGGGCAGGTCATCGCGGATCAGAATGCTCTTCCCCGGATTCCGGCTCCGGATCTGTTCCCACACTGATCGGCGGCTCATCCGCCACGTCCGGCATCCGTGTTATACGCGCCTTGCCGACCCGGTGCTCTTCGAGCGACAGCACGATGAGGTGAAAGCTGCCTTCCGTCAGCTCGTCATCGACTTCCGGTACCCGACCGAGCCGGCTCATGAAGAGTCCGGAGACCGTGTTGACGTCCAGCTCCGCCGGCGCCTCCAGGCCGATGGTTTTCTCCAGATCGTTCAGGGAGATCAGCCCGTCCACGTCCCAGACGTCGTCCGATATCTCCACCAGGTCTCTGCCGACCTCCTCCACGTCCGTTTCGTCGTGGATCTCACCGACGATTTCCTCGAGCAGGTCTTCCATGGTGACGATCCCGACGAAGGCACCGTACTCGTCGATGACGAGCGCCATGTGCGCACGCCGGGTCCGCATGTGATCGAACAGCACAGCGGCCTGCTGGTTCTCCGGAATGATCAGCGGGTCGCGCACCAGCTCCTTGAGGTTTTTCCAGGGTTCCTGCTGGCCCGACAGCACGGCGTGCTGAAGATCCTTGACCAGCACGACACCAACGATGGCCTCACCATCCAGACTGTCGATCACCGGAAACCGGGAATGCTGGCTGTCCCGTATGACGGCGAGATTCACATCCGGATCCGCGTGCACGTCGAGCACCTCGATGTTGGTCCGCGGGATCATCACGCGGCTCACCTGCCGCTGATCGAAATCGAACAGATTGCGAAGCATGTCCGCCTTCTGATGATGGAGCTCGCCATGCTCCTTGGAGGTGACCACCAGACCTCTCAGCTCCTCTCCGCTCAGCACTTCCGCGTGAGTCGCCTCCTCGACGCCGAACAGCGCGAGCACCGAGCGGCTGGTCTTGTTGAGCAGAAAGTTGAGCGGCCAGGCAATCAGGTAGGCGAGCTGCAGCGGATAGGCCGACCAGATGGCCACCGGTTCCGCCTTTCGGATCGCGAATGTCTTCGGCACCTGCTCACCGACCACGATGTGCAGCGAGGAGAAGATCAGAAATCCGGTGACGAACGCCGTCGTGTGCAGCACGGATTCCGGTATGCCCAGCGCATGAAAGAGGGGCTCCAGCAGAGCGGCCACTGCCGGTTCTCCCACCCAGCCGAGACCCAGGGAAGCCATGGTGATGCCGAGCTGACAGGCTGCCAGATACGCCTCGAGGTTGCTCTGAATGCGCACGGTCAGCTTGGCGGCGGCGCTCCCTGCATCCGCCATGCCTCGCACCCTGAACGGTCGCGCCTTGACCAGGGAGAACTCGGCCGCAACGAAAAAACCGTTCGCCACGAGCAGGAGAACGACGGCAATGAAACTGCTGGTGATATCCATGAGTGGATTCCCTGGTGACTGAACGCACCGCATTCAGCGGGCGGGGATGGACCGGAGGGGTCGCGGAAAAGGCAAGTATACGGGCAACGCTGACCGCCACGAAGCCGCACCCTGCAGAGAGATACAACCGGCGGCGCGCTTTGATTCTCCCTAAACGGCTCATAGACTGGCTATCGCCGACGGCCAGGAGGCGGGATGAGCAGCCAGAACGATCAGCATCTCCAGAACATCGAGTCACAGGGATACACGATTCTGGAAAACGTCATCGCTCCCGACCTCATCGATGCACTGAATTCCGCACTCGACCGGCTCGAGCAGGAACTCGGCACCACACCCGGCTGCAACCTTTTCGAGGGTCACCACACCATCCGCATCTATAACCTGCTCGCCCGGGACCCGGTCTTCCAGGCCGTGCCCGTTCATCCTGCTGTGCTGCCGATCGTCGAGGGCGTGCTCGACAGGGGCTGTCTGGTTTCTTCTCTCTCCTCGATTTCCATCGATCCGGGAGAAACCGCGCAGCCCATACACGCGGACGACACGCTCATCGGCCTGCCGCGCCCTCACCCACCGCTGGTCTGCAACTCCATGTGGGCGCTGACCGACTTCACCGAAAAGAATGGTGCCACCCGTGTCGTACCCGGCAGCCACCGCTTCTCGACCAAGCCCGACTACGGCACGCATCCACAGAGCATCCCCGCCGAGATGCCGCGAGGCAGCGTGCTGGTCTGGAATGGCAGCCTCTGGCACGGTGGCGGTGCCAACCTCTCGAACCAGCGGCGCGTCGGTATCGCGATGAACTACTGCGCCGGGTTCATCCGCCAGCAGGAAAATCAGCAGCTCGGTATTCCACTGGAGCTCGCAAAGACCTTCGAGCCGCGCCTGCAGGAGCTTGCCGGTTTCGGTACCTACCGGCACCTCATGGGTCACATCGACAAGCGCAGTCCCGCTCAGGCACTGCTCGGCAGGGATGACGGATTCCGTTCGGTCTGGGATCTGATCGAACCCTGATCAGGATGCGGGATGGGCCGCAGCATAGTCCCGGGCACCCTGTGCGACTGCACGGGCACAGTCGGCCGGCGTCGTCCCGCCCGAAAACATATCCCTGCACGGGCCGGTGAAGATCTCGGGCCGGGTCTCCTGCAGCCACCTGAACACCGCCTCGAAGACCGGCGGATCGTCGCCTTCGAAGACGACCGAAGCGATTCTGTCGTCCGCGACCGTCAGCGTGAACGTGTCGGTAGCCGTGTAGCCTAGCGCAGAACCGAAGTCATCGGTGACGGTGATGGCACAAACCACGTTACCTTCCGTTTCCAGCCGACACGGCTGTCGCTTCTGCACCTCGTAGTGGGCTGCCTCCGCCCAGGCCTGGTAATACAGCACGGTATCCGCATCGGATCCGGGTACGACGAGGGCGGCAAGCCGATCACGGTCGAAGGCGTAGAAAGCGTCCATGAATGCTTCCGCGGTCCCGAGGCTATCCGTGGGAGACGCTGACTCACCACACGCAGCAGCGACAGGGAGCAGCAGCGCCAGAGCCAAACCGCGCCACAGCCCCGCACTTTCATTCCGCATCGCCCTGCTCCATGATGATCCGGTCTGCAGTCTTCGGAGCGTGCAGCATGGATCATCCGGACCCCACCTACAACGCGTCGACCGGGGTACCTGCAACGATCGTCAGGTACACCCTGCAGCCAATCGCCCTGATTGGGATCCTGGGCTACTGGATGACCGACACCGGTAACCCGCTCGCCTTCTTCATCACCATCGGCTCTCTGCAGGTGGTGCTGGGCGTGCTGGAACATGTCATGCCTGCCCGTCCGGGCTGGGTGATCCGGGGCTGGGAGCAGTTGCGTAACATCCTGATCGTCATGGTGCTGACCATCGCCATCGGCTATGTGGCCGAGTTCTACGATACGCTGCTGCGGGAGCCGCTCGCCCTTGTCCGTGCATCGCTAGATCTCGACATCTGGCCACACCACTGGCCGCTCCTCGCCCAGGTATTCACGGTGTTCTTTGCCAGCGAGTTCATCTGGTACTGGTTCCATCGGGCCGAGCACCGCTGGCACCCTGTCTGGCGGCTGTCGGGGCACGGCACGCATCACGCCTTCAAACGGCTCGGTGCGCTCAATTTCGGTCTCAACCACCCGCTGGAGTTCTTCCTGCTGGTGCTGCCGGCCGCGCTCATCGAGCTGACCTTCGGCGTAGGTGCAGCTGCGGCCGGTGCCGCCATTCTGGGCACGGCTCAGGCGTCCATCGTCCACGCCAACCTGGATCTGAACCCGAAAGGGATCGGCTGGCTGCTGACCACCAACCGTTACCACATCCACCATCACTCCGTGGTGATGGCGGAGAGCAATACCAACTACGGCTGCTCGGCCATCGTCTGGGACCGTCTGTTCGGGACCTTTTCGGATGCGCCAACGCTGGAGGCCGGTACCGGCCCCACGGAGCCGACACTCTGGCAGAAATTCCTGATGCCCATCCGGGAACCGGCGGACACGGCTATCGCGCCGCGCTGAGTACTGGAGGGCATCATCATGAGACTGAAGGAAAAGCTGCAGCTGAAGAGCGCCGAGCTCTACGTCAACACGGTCTCCCGCATCGAGCGGCAGATCCATGGCGTGGCGATGAACCCGTTCTCCGCGGCGCTGGCGGACGACCCGTACGCCGTCCACAGCGGCATGCGGGAGACACGCCCCATCCACTACTCCCTGGCCCTGCGGGCCTGGTGGGTCACCCGGTTCGATCGGGTGCAGGAGATTCTTCGCGACAAGCGCTTCGGCGCAGACGTCCGACGCTACGAGAACCGTACCCGCCGCTTCGTGCGCAACATGGAGGCGGAGCAGCTCGAGACATTCAACAACCCGAGCATGCTGGATCTGGACCCGCCCGATCACTCCCGTCTTCGGCGGCTGGCCTCCCAGGGCTTCATGCATCGATTCGTGCAGTCCCTCGAGCCCAGAATCCGGGAAATCGTGGAAGCGTGCCTCGGCCGTGCGGACAACGAGGAGATCATCGACATCGTCGAGGTGCTCGCCAGACCACTGCCGGCCATCGTCATCGCCGAGATGATGGGCCTGCCGGAATCGGATCACGATCAGTTCCAGCGCTGGTCTCAGGACCTGATCGACGGCACCGGTACCAACGACCCGGACCGTATCGCAAAGTCCCGGCAGGCAGGCCGGGATCTGCGGGACTACTTCCGGCAGATCGCGAAGGTCAAACGGCAGCGTCCGAGTGACGATCTGGTCACCCGCCTGATCGCGGCAGAGGAGTCAGGCGATTCACTGACGGAGACAGAGCTCTACAACACCTGCCTGCTCCTGCTGGTTGCCGGGCATGAAACCACGACCCGGCTAATCGGCAATGGTCTGCACCTGCTGCTGGCACATCCCGCACAGCTCGAGATGCTCAGGAACACACCCGCGCTGATTCCTCAGGCCATCGAAGAGATGCTCCGATTCGAACCGCCCGTGCTGGCGACCCGCCGCTTCGCCACCGAGGACATGGACTTTCACGGCACCCGGTTCAAACGCGGCGATCTGATCTTCGTCTCCATCGCCGGTTCGAACCGCGATCCACGCGCCAACGACGCACCTGACGCGTTCGACATCACCCGGACGGACATCCGGCAGATCTCTTTCGGCTACGGCATTCATCTGTGTCTCGGCGCATCACTGGCCAGGCTCGAGGCGAAGGTTGCATTCGAGGAGCTCCTGTCGCGTTATCCCCGGATCTCGCGGGTCGATCAGGTGCCGGATTGGGGTCGGAATCCCTTCTTCCGCGGCCTGAACAGCCTGCGGATTCGAGTGGGCCAAGGAGCCCCGCCAGTCGGGGACTAGGCGACGGTCACCCAGCCGCCGCACTGTGGGCAGTGGGTGACCATGACACGACGTGGTTCGGAGATCCCCTGACGGACGGGCGGCAGTATGCGGCTCTCGTATGCGTGACCGTCAGCGGAGAACGGAAACTTCAGACGGCATCCCGGGCACTTCAGCAGGGTTCCGTTCCAGCGGCTGGCGTCCTGGCCTACATCCACACCATCGTGATCCATTCACCCACCAGTGCCGGCTTGTCTTCACCTTCGATCTCGATGGTCGACTCGTGGGTGATCTCCATGCGTCCACCCGACTTAGGCTCCACGCTCTTCACCACGAACCGGCCACGAATGCGTTTACCGCTTCGCACCGGCGCCATGAAGCGGATGCGGTTGTAGCCGTAGTTCACGCCCATTTTCGTGCCGGAGATCCCGGGTACCGCCTGATACGCCATGACCGGCATCATGGAGAGGGTCAGCAGGCCGTGGGCGATCGTTCCACCGAACGGCGTCGCAGCCGCCGCCTCCGGATTCACGTGCAGAAACATGTGATCCTCTGTGACATCTGCAAACTTCGAGATCCTGTCCTGATCCATGAGAAACCAGTCGGACACGCCGATCTCTTCGCCGACGTGGCTCTGCACTTCTTCCAGGGTCATGGACTTCACGGGACCTTGCATGGTCGTCTTCCTCGTTAACAGTCTTTCGTGAACGCCCGAGAATAGCAGGCCACCCTTCCGCGCGCACAGGTCAGTGGCTGGCTTCCTCCACGGACCGGATGAACCGGATCAGACCGTCGAAATAGGTCTGCTGATCGTCATAGAGCGCGAGGTGACTGCCGTTCGGACAGTAGAGGAACGAGCCGTTCTGCATCTCGCCCGCCATCCACTTCAGGTACTCCGGATCCATGGTGTCGTAACGGGCACCGATGACCAGCGTCGGCACGCGAATCTGCCCGAGGTC
>QJYB01000025.1 GCA_003247835.1 Gammaproteobacteria bacterium
GAGAGCAACCAACATGACCGAAGTCGTGATCGTCGATGCCGCCCGGACCCCGGTCGGCCGAAAAATGGGCAAGCTGGCCGGCGCCCACCCCACGGACACCCTGGGCCACGTGATGAGCCACCTGCTCGCCCGCCAGGGTCTGGATTCCGGCCAGGTCGATCAGGTCGTCGGCGGCTGCATCAACAAGGTGGGTGCCCAGGGTATGAACGTGACCCGCACGGCATGGCTGGCCCACGGCGGCGACCTTCACACGCCGTGCATCACCATCGACTCGCAGTGCGGCTCCTCCCAGGAAGCCACGACCCTGGCCCATTCGCTGATCGCCTCGGGCATGGCGGACATCGTGATGGCCTGCGGCGTCGAGAACATGAGCCGTCTGCCCATCGGCTCGGATGCCGTGGGTCGCTCGCCGACCATGGGCAAACCGGTTTCCAAGAGCTACTTCGCGCATTTCGAGTTCACCAGCCAGTTCGAGGGCGCGGAGCGCGTAGCGGAAAAGTACGGCATCTCCCGGGCGGACACGGATGCATTCGGTCTGGAGTCCCAGCTGCGGGCCGCCCGGGCCATCGCAGAGGGCCGGTTCGACAGCCAGATCATCCCCATCGACGCACCCGAGGTGGATCCCAACTTCGAGAAGACGGGAAAGACGTTCACGGTGACCACGGACGAAGTGCCACGAAACACGAGCCTCGAGGCGCTGGCGGAGCTCAAGCCGGTGGCCAGAGAAGACGGCATTCACACCGCCGGCACCTCGTCGCAGATCGCCGATGGCGCGGCCGCCGTGCTGCTCATGAGCGCGGACAAAGCAAAGGCGCTGGGCCTCGAGGCCCTGGCACGTATCCGTGCCTCAGTGCTGGTGGGCTGCGACCCGGTGCTCATGCTGGAAGGCCCGATCCCGGCCACCGAAAAGCTGCTCGCCGAGACGGGGCTCAACATCGACGACATCGACGTGTTCGAGGTCAACGAAGCCTTCGCCTCGGTGGTGCTGGCCTGGGCGAAGACCGTGGGTGCGGACATGGCGAAGGTTAATCCCAACGGCGGCGCCATCGCCCTCGGCCATCCGCTCGGCGCCACGGGCTGCTTCCTTATCACCAAGGCGGCCCACGAGCTCAAGCGCACCGGCGGTAGCTACGGGCTGATCAGCATGTGCTGCGGCGGCGGCCTCGGTACGGGCACCCTGATCGAACGGCTGTGACCGGACGCCTGCTTTCAGGAGCAGGCCTGATCCAGGGAGCGGGCCTGCTCCGGACAGCGGGATTGCTGCTGGCGCTCGGTCCACTCACGGGCTGGGCCGCCGAACGCTACGACTTGCTGATCGATGACGGCACGATCTATGACGGCAGCGGCGCCCCCGGATTCGTGGGTGACATAGCGATCCGCGGTGATCGCATCGTCGCCATCGGCGATATCGAGTCCGAAGCGGCGGCCCGGGTGGTCGACGCCTCCGGCCTGGTGGTGGCGCCCGGGTTCATCAACATGCTGAGCTGGGCGGTGGATTCCCTGATCGCCGATGGCAAGAGCCAGGGCGACATCCGCCAGGGCGTGACACTCGAGGTGTTCGGCGAAGGCGAGTCCATGGGACCGCTGACGGACGCGATGCGTGCCGAGATGGTGGATCAGCAGGGTGACTTCAAGTTCGACATCCCCTGGACCACCCTCGGCGAGTATCTCGACTATCTCGAGGAACGCGGAATCTCTCCAAACGTCGCTTCCTTTGTTGGCGCCACCACCGTTCGAGTGCATGAGCTCGGCGCGGTGGACCGACCGCCGACGCCCGAGGAGCTGGCCACCATGCAGGACCTGGTGCGGGACGCCATGCGGGAAGGCGCGCTCGGGGTCGGCTCGTCGCTCATCTATGCGCCGGCGTTTTATGCAGATACCGACGAACTGGTAGCGCTCATGCTGGCTGCTGCCGAGTACCAGGGCATGTACATCTCCCACATGCGCAGCGAAGGCAACCGACTGCTCGAATCCATCGACGAGCTGATTCACATCGCCGAGGCCAGCGGCGCGCCGGCGGAGATCTACCACCTGAAGATGAGCGGCCGGGAGAACTGGAACAAATTCGACGCGGCAGTGGCGAAGATCGAGGCCGCGCGAGCGCGTGGAGTAAGGATCACGGCCGACATGTATACCTATCCCGCCGGATCCACCGGTCTCGACGCGGCGATGCCACCCTGGGTACAGGAAGGCGGCTATGCGGCCTGGGCGGAGCGACTGACGGATCCTGCGATCCGCGAGCGGGTGCATCAGGAAATGGAAACCGCTACGGACGACTGGGAGAACCTCATGCTCGCCGCGGGCGCGGAGGGCACGCTACTGGTCGGATTCCGCAATCACGACCTCAGAAAGTACACCGGCATGACGCTGGCCGAAGTCGCTGCGGAGCGCGGCACCGATCCGGCCACCACGGCCATGGATCTGGTGGTGGAGGACGGCAGCCGGGTGCAGGTCATCTACTTCCTGATGAGCGAGGAAAACGTCGCCAGAGCGGTTGCCCTGCCCTGGGTGAGCTTCGGCTCCGACGCGGCTTCCATGGCCACCGAAGGGCATTTTCTCAACACCAGTACCCACCCTCGCGCATACGGCAACTTCGCCCGGGTGCTCGGCAAGTACGTCCGCGACGAGAAGGTGCTGACCATGGCCGATGCCATCCACAAGCTGACGCAGCTACCGGCAACCAACCTCAAGCTCGTCGACCGCGGTTCGCTGCGCGTCGGTCACTACGCCGACGTGGTGGCCTTCGATCCTGCGGACATCCGCGACAATGCCACCTTCGAAGATCCGCACCAGTACGCCACCGGCATGGTGCACGTGTTCGTCAACGGCGAGCAGGTGCTGCGTAACGGTGAGCACACGGGTAGCCTGCCTGGCCGGGTGGTCCACGGCCCGGGTTGGAGCGGCTGGCAGGCTGACACTCGCGGGGCTGCATCGCTGCCGGCGCGGTGAGCAGCCTGCTTCCGTCCGCCATTGCCCTGTCGCTGCTCGCGGTGGCGGCGGTTCTGGCCACCGTCCGCAATCAGAGCGCGGCCGCCGATTCCGTCGCACTGCGCGGCGCTGCACACGCCCTGGCCGTGACCGCCGGTGTTCAGGCCGTACATTTCACCGAGGAGCTCGCCACCGGGTTCCACGAGCAGTTTCCCGCACTGTTCGGACTGCCGGCCATGCCGCTCGGCGTGTTCGTCGGTTTCAACCTGGCATGGTTGGGGATCTGGAGCGTGTCCGTCGCCTGGATACGAACCGGCCACCCCGTACCGCTGTTCACCGCCTGGTTTCTCGCCATCGCCGGCTGTGTGAACGGTATCGCGCACCCGCTGCTCGCCCTGGTGGCTGGCGGCTATTTTCCCGGTCTTTTCACCTCACCGTTCATCGGACTGGCCGGACTGTGGCTCGCGCGCAGGCTGTCGCGTCTGGCGGTCTGAGTCATACGACCACACATCCACAGCGATCAGCCCGCTTCGTGTGTGATCCCAGCCACCGCGAACCAGTCGTCTGCCTCCGTGATGAGTCGAACATCGCGAAAGCCCGCCCTCTGCAGGGTTTCCGTGAGTCCGGTCGGCGTCTGACCGGATCGTTGCGTAAAGCAGAGCAGCAGCCGGCCACCGGGTTTCAGCGTTCTGCGTATCTCTCCCAACCCGCGCTGCGGGTCATCCCAGAGCTGCAGCGAATTGATGGACAGCACGGCATCGAAACTGCCGTCCGCATAGGGCAGACGTTCGGCAACACCGACGCTGAGCTCGACCCGGCCTTCGGTGATCGCGGCCTGATTCCGCGCCGTTGCCTGACGATGCATTTCTTCTGAAGGATCGACGCCGCAGATCCGCCCGGCATCGGTTGCTGTACACAGCAATTCGATGGCTACCCCGGGGCCGAAACCGATTTCGAGCGCCGACTCGAGCGGCAGGGCACGGAGCTCATCGACAGCCCAGGCGGCACAGGGCCGGTTCGAATCCGCCATGATGCGCCCACCCCACCGGCCGAGCAGGCCCTGCGGACGTCCGAACGTCCTCATCAGCAGGTTCCGGATCATGACCGCATGATAAACCGATGTCCGTCGACACCGGCCATGGCATGATGACGAGCCGGAATCAGCACACAGATGGCGGAGTGTCAGCCCGTGACATTCGCAGTGATCTTCATTCATGGACCCGCCGCGGCGGGTAAGTTCACGATCGGCAGCCTGGTCAGCGAGCAGCTCGGACTGCCGCTCTTTCACAATCACCTGACCGTCGATCTGGTGAAGACACTGTTCGACTTCGGCACGTCGGCATTCATCAGTCTCCGCGCGGAGATCTGGCGGTCCTCGTTCCTTGCAGCAGCGGACGAAGGGGTGTCTTTCGTTTTCACGTTCAATCCGGAGCGTACCGTTGCGCCCTCGCTGATCGACGAGTTGTCCGATATCGTGACTAGCGCTGGTGGTCGAATCCTCTACATCGAGCTCGAATGCGCCGAGGCGGAGATCGAACGACGCATCGGCAACGCGAGCCGGCGCCGCTTCGGCAAGCTGACGGACGCAGACCTCTACCGCAGGTTCCGCGCACAGGGCGGCTTCGAGTTTCCACCGTTTCCCGAGCCGCTCGTCTCGATCGACACCGAGTCGACGTCGCCCGACGCGGCGGCTCAACGAATCGTAGAGTCCGTGAGGCAAGCTCTCGGCTGAAACCAACCCAGGGGAGGACGGAACATGAACATCGATGGAGGATGCCACTGCGGACGCATCCGGTTTCGCGCCGAGGTCGACCCAGCCGCGGTGGCGATCTGTCACTGCACGGACTGCCAACTGCTATCCGGCTCGCCCTACCGGGCGATGGTCACCGCGCGGGCGGAGAGCTTCAGCATCGAAGGCGAACCTCGGATCTACGTGAAAACGGCCGAGAGCGGCACCCGTCGTGCCCAGGCCTTCTGTCCGGACTGCGGGTCAGCGATCTATGCTTCCGCACCGGAAAATCCACCGACCTACTCGATCCGCCTCGGCGCCATCCGACAGCGCCGCGAGCTCGGCCCACCCAGTCGGCAGATCTGGTGCGATTCCGCGCTGCCGTGGGCCATGGATCTTCACGATGTTCCCGGAATCGCGCGCCAGCCGTCGTAGCCGCGGCCTCCACGCTTCTATCCGGCTCCTCTGGAATGAAGGCAATCCGGAGATACACCACGGCGTGCCTGCCGGCAGTTAAAGTACGCGCGGCCAGTGACCGGGTGCTAGCATCACGACGAAAGGCCGGGAGGACTTCGTCATGATCCACGGTTCCTGCCTGTGTGGCGCTGTTTCTTACGAATTCGAAGCGCCGACCGAGCACTTCGTTCTGTGCCACTGCCGTCGCTGCAAAAAGTCATCCGGTTCGGCTTTCGTCGCCGGGATGATCGTCTCCGGTCTCAGGTTCCTGTCAGGCGACGAGCTGATCAGATCCTACGAAGCACCGATCCTCGTCATGCCGCCGAACTACCGCCGGGATTTCTGCGGCAACTGCGGATCGCCCGTTCCCGCACCGATGGGCGACGCCAGGCTCTACGGTGTTCCGGCAGGGACAGTGGATGGAGAGCTCGGTACGCATCCGAAGGAGCACGTGTGGGTCAACCTCGAAGCCGATTGGGAGCAAGGAATCGATGCTCTGCCCCGCCTGACCGAAGCGCAATTCGTTCTGGATCGCGTGCGTAAGCATGATCTGGCCGGTGGAGAAAATGCCGCGGACGGGTATCGCTTCATCATCGATCGATATGCGGACGATGAAACGGAGTCATCCGTCGGCGCCGTCGCACAGGATCGGCTGAGGGAGCTTCAGTCACCCGATAGCGGCTAGCGCTGGCCTCGGTCGAGCACGACGACACCGTCCTTCATCACCCACCGGACCCGGCGACTGACGGCCCGAATGTCCTCCAGGGGATTCCCATCGACGCCGACGAAGTCTGCGGTGTAACCCTCCGCGATCCGACCCAGTGTTTCCGCCAGACCCAGGAGCCGGGCGCCATTCATCGTAGCGGTATGGAGAGCCTCTCCCGGCGTCATGCCCGCCTCGACGAACCACTCGAGCTCCCTGGCGTTCTCACCGAACATGCTCATCACCGCATCGGAACCCATGGCAATGGGAATGCCATGCTTTATGGCCCGACGCAGCGTCTCGGTATTGCGAGCCACGAAGCTCCGGAGATTCTCTTCGGTTGCACTGTCGTATCCGTACTCCGACCGATGATCGGCGTAGTACCGGTTGTGGTCGATGGTCGGGACGTAGAACACGCCCGTGGCTGCCCATTCGCGGAGCAGCTCGTCGCTCATGCCCACGGCATGCTCGATGGAATCGACCCCGGCCCGCAGCGCGTCGGGTACCGCGGATGGACCGTAGCAATGCACCGCCACCCGGATTCCGGCTTCGTGGGCAATCTCTGTTGCCGCGTGGATTTCCGGATAGAAGAACACCTGCTCGCCGCTGATGTCTTCCGCACTGCCGGTCGTCGCGAAGATCTTGATCCAATCCGTCCCCATCTCTACGCGGTTCCGGGCCTGACGCGAAAACTCCGCCACCACATCGCGCGACTCACCTTCCGGAACGGGCGGCAGCAGCAGCGGGTGGAATGCGGGCCCGGACAGCAGCAGCCTCGGTCCGACCACGATGCCACTCCGTATCAGCGCCCGGATCTGAAAGTCGACGTGGTCGAGCGCATTGAGGTCCCTGGCAGTGGTCACCCCGGAGGAGATGGTCGCACGCGCATTCCACACGGATGCGACCAGCCGGTCCTCAGCAGGAGAGGCGAACAGCGCCGCCCACGGATCCCCCACCGGTGCCTCGCGCAATCCGTAGGTCATGTGCACGTGGACGTCGATCAGTCCCGGAACGGCGGTGAGATCCTGGAGATCCACGACTTCGGCCTTGGGGTAGAGACGGGCGAGGTCGTCCCCAACGGCAACGATCCTGCCGTCGTCCACGGCGATTTCCCGATGCTGCAGCGCTTCGCCGGTGCCGTCGACGATTCGATCGAACTTCAGAATCGACGGATCCCCCACAGCGGACGAGGACGCCAGGCTCAGTAGGAACGCCAGCATCAAGCCGATGTAGTCTCGCAACACGCTGGAACTCACTCAGCCGGCCGGCGCCAGCAGTGACAGGGAATCCCGGCCGTCCGCTCTCGCCGCGTCGAACGGCATGATGATGACGCGATCCGCACCGGCGGATGCGTACGCCTCGAGCCGTTCGCGCAGCGCCTGCTCATCACCCCAGGCCACGAGCGTGTCGATGAGCCGGTCGCTGCCGCCCTCCGCGAAGTCCGGCGTGTCGAATCCGAGTCTGCGCCACTCGCGGTGGTAGTAGTCGAGGGTCAGATAGTAGCGGAGACCTTTGCGTGCCTTGCGTCGGGCCGTGTCGGGATCTGTCTCCCCCAGAAACGGGCAGACCACGCTGAGCAACGTGCCCGCACCGATCCGGGCCCGACTGATCTCAGTGTGCGCCGGCGGCATGAGGTAGGTGATGATGCCGTCCGCCTGCTCGGCACCCAGGGTCTGCAGCAGGGGGCCGTGGGCAGCGATGTGCAGCGGCGCCGGCAGGGTCGGTTCCGGTGCGATCATGGTTGCCGCCGCCATGGCATCCAGATAGCTGCGCATCTTGCGAAGCGGCGGCTCCCAGGTATGCGCCCGACTTTCGTTCAGTCCGGGATTCGACACACCGAGCCCCAGCATGAACCGGCCACCAGACAGCTCGGCCAGCGTTCTGCGGGTCAACGCCATTGCATGCGCATCCCGCACGTAGACGTTGGCAATACCCGTGGCGATCTTGATCCGCTCCGTCCGGCCGAGCAGCCAGCCGGCCGTGGCCACGGGTTCCCGCCCGAAGAGCTCCGGAATCCAGAAGCTCTCGAAGCCGAGACGCTCGATCTGCCGGATGAAGGTGAGCAGCGCATCCCGGTCCAGGGAATCCGTTTCCAGGATGACGCCGAGTTCGAGGCTCATGATCGGCTCAGCCGCGGTGGATCGCGTGGATCACATAGCCACCGGAACGCTGGTCCATCTCGATGTCGGCGAGCCCCTGATCGGACGCGTACTCCAGAAGGTCGCCGAAGGAGCGGAAGCCGTACGTGGCCTCGCTGAAACCGGGGTGCCGACGCCTGAGCGTCTGCTTGACCATGGAGCCGAACACCCGATCACCGCGCTCGGCAATCAGGTCTTCGGCCGTTTCCAGCACCAGATCCAGCGCCTCCTCAACCGAGCCCTCCTCCGCCACCGTGGTATCCGGCTCTTCCTTTGCGGGCTCACTCTTCGCTCTGGTCTTCTTGTCTGCCTTCTTCGCCCGGGACTTCTGCGGCTTGCGTTTGGATTCCGTGCGCACCTGTACCAGATCGTCGTAGAACAGGAACTCGTCGCAATTGTTCATGAGCAGATCCGAGGTGCTGTTGCGCACCCCTACCCCGATCACAAGCTTGGCGTTCTCGCGGAGTTTGCTCACCAGCGGCGAGAAATCCGAGTCGCCGCTGATGATCACGAACGTGTCAATATGATCCTTGGTGTAACAGAGGTCCAGAGCGTCGACCACCATGCGGATATCTGCGGAGTTCTTGCCCGACTGCCGGGTGTGAGGGATCTCGATCAGCTCGAAGGCCGCGTCGTGCATGGCCGGCTTGAAGCTCTTGTAGCGATCCCAGTCGCAGTACGCCTTCTTCACCACGATGTTGCCCTTGAGCAGCAGTCGCTCCAGCACCAGACGCATGTCGAACTTCGGAAGCTTGGCATCCTCCACACCGAGTGCGACGTTTTCGAAGTCGCAGAACAGCGCGAGGTTTCTGTCCGCATCAGCGGGATTGTTCATCTCGTATTCGTTCCTTTATTTATTTAAGCCGGTGGTGCGTCAGCCCGGCTCGGACTCGGCACCGGCGGAAACCCTCAGCAGTCCACGGAACGCCCGCTGGGCCGTGGACTCACCGGTGAGCACCTTATAGACGTCCTCGGCAATGGGCATGCGGATTCCATGTTCCCGCGCGAGCTCCATGACCACCGGCGCGCTCTTCACCCCTTCGGCCACCATGACCATGTCGCGGATGATTTCGTCGATGTGTCTACCCTTGCCGAGCTCGAGGCCGACGTGCCGGTTCCGGCTCTGCGGGCTCACACAGGTGGCGATCAGATCACCCATGCCAGCGAGCCCCGCGAACGTCGGCGGGCGTCCGCCCAGCGCCACGCCAAGACGCGTGATTTCCGCCAGTCCTCGGGTGATGAGGCCGGCACGGGTGTTGTCCCCGGCGCCGAGGCCGTCTCCCATACCCACCGCGATGGCGATGATATTCTTCAGCACGCCGCCGAGTTCACAACCGATGACGTCCTCATTGCTGTACACGCGAAACAGGCCGCTGTTGAAGAGCGGCCGGAGCAGGTCGGTGTTGCCGCCATCCTTCATGGCCAGCACGCTGGCGGCTGCCCGGCCTTCCATGATTTCCCGGGCCAGGTTCGGTCCGGTGAGCACGCCCACCGGATGACCCGGTAGTACCTCCTCCACGACCTCGGTCATGCGTTTGCGCGTGGCGGCCTCGAGACCCTTGGTCAGGCTGATCACAGGAACCCAGGCGCGGACGTGATCGCGTACGGTTTCCAGCACCGTACGGAAATTCTGCGAGGGAATGGCCATAACCAGCACGTCCGAGGCGGCCACACTGTCAGCCAGATCCGCGGACGCAACCAGCTTGGGCGGCAGCCGGATGCCGGGCAGGTAGGTCGAGTTCGTGCGGGCATCGTTGATCTCTGCCACGGTATCCGGGCGGCGAGCCCACAGGGTGACCGGCGCGTTGCGACTGACAAGCGCTGCGACAGTCGTTCCCCAGGAACCGCCTCCGAGCACGCCGACTCTCAACTCCGCCAAACCGCCACCCCCCGGGCTGTACCGACGTTCAGTATAGGGGGCCGGCGACACTTTCTGGAACCACCACCTCTCCCGGCGCTATGCTCAGCAACGGAACCAGGCAGGATGCCCGTACAACTGCCAGTCACCATGAGGAGCTTCTGAATGAACAGTCCGGTTTGGAGATATCTGCCGGCCCTGCTGCTCGGGGCCACGCTCGCTGTCCCCGCCCTCGCCGCCCCGGGGGAAGCTCCCCCGCCTGGAGACCGGCCCTGCCATGCCGATGCAATGAAGTACTGCGGTGATCACGTGGGCGACCGCGACGCCATGCGTGCCTGCATGCAGAAGAACCAGGCGAACTTCTCGCAGCAGTGCCGCGATGCCATCCAGGCGCGTCAGCAGGCCCGGATGCAGGGTCAGCAGGGCGAGGGCCCACATGGACAAGGTCCTCAGGGACAGGGGAGCAAGGATGACTCCTGACGGTTGACGGATCAGAACACCCGACCGACGTCAGACCGGACCGGGCCGCGGCACGCCGCGTAGATCGGCGATGAGATCGTTGCTGAGCGTGATGAAGATGCGGAAGCTCTCGTCCGCGGAGAGCCGCTCGTTGATCATCTCGAGGTAAGCGCGCTCCTGAAGCGCCTTCAGCGAGTCGACCGCCGCGAGCCTGGCTGACGCCGAGTCGGCTGCGGTCGCCTGATCCCGCAGCTCGAGTGCCTGCCGGCAGAACGCGTCGATGCGGTTCTTGCGCCGGATGGAGATTATCCGGAAGACAGCATACAGGCCCGATACCAGACCGAAGGCAAGGCTCACCATCACCTCCGCCACACCAGAGTAGCGCTCGTAGATATCCGGCTCGTCACGGTTGAGGTAGGCGAGCGCCCCGGGATGCAGGACGAAAGTGGAACCTGAGACGTCGAACTGGTCGGTCAGCCGCTGAAACAGGCCCGGCTGCACGTTTGCGAGCGCCGGTTTCAGGCGCAGGATCTCCCGCAGCAGGTCGTATATCAGGCTGTCTGAAACGCCCTTGCGCGCTACCAGCAGCTGGTCCACGGCAAGCGTCAGCACCGGCGCCGGCGTCAGCGCACCGTAGGTACCCGCGGGGATCACGAACGGTTTCAGGTGTGGATAAAACAGGGGGATGGAATCCACTTCCGCACCGGTGCCGATCGAGTCCGGATCGCCCAGGCTGAACAGCCGGTACTCTCCGCAGTCGAGCACCGGCTTGGGCAGCTCCGGAACGATGGGCGCATAGATCACGATCACGTCGACACAGCCACTGCCATCGGTGACGTAGTCGATCGTGGAAGGGTCCAGCCCGTTCTGACGCGCCGCGGTCTCGAGCAGCAGGCGGGACGGTGACCCCGGCAATCCGGCAAAGACTCGACCCCGGGAGAGCTCGTCATAGAGATCGGGCTGGGACCGATCGGTGTTGTCTTCCCGCAACCGATAGGCGATGTGCAGGACCGTCGGGTACAGCGGCACCACGGTCGCGATATCCGGATCGTAGCGTTCAATGTTGGCCACCAGCGCCAGATCGGCGGTGCCCGCCTTGAGCATCTGCAGCTCGGGCAGCGACGGATCCGGATTGTCCACCAGCACGATCCGCAGGTCGGCCTCTTCGTCGAACTGACGGGCAAACGCTTCGGCAATGGTCCGGTCGACAGTGAGACGCGGGGTGACGAGCCGGAGCTCGCGATTGAACTCGGAGCAGCCGGCAGCAGCCAGCAGCAGCACGCTCAGCCCTGCACCCAGAACGGTGCCCCGGACGGCGGCTCCGGACATCACCCGCATCACCAGGCCCCGTATTCGCTGAAAGAACGGTCAGTCTCGGCAGCCGGAACACCGAATTCAACCCCATCCCCGCTTTCCCGCTACTATGACCGCTTCATCTCGCCATACCCGGGACATGAGCAGAACCAGCAGTCCGCACCGTGCTGCCCTGGTAGGACGTGAGGCCGAGCTCTCGCGTCTGGACGCCGCGCTGGATGCACTGGCGTCCGGTCGCGGCGGCTGTGTGCTCATCGCCGGTGAACCAGGGATCGGTAAAAGTTCCCTCGCACGCTCAGTTGGCGAGGGGGCTCGCGCGCGCAGCTTCGACAGCTACTGGGGACACACCTGGGAAGCTGGTGGCGCACCGGCCTACTGGCCCTGGACCGAGCTGTTCCAGACCCTCATCGCATCCCGTCCAGGGCTCTCCCCGCGCGACCTTTCCCGCATCCTGATCGGACCTGCGGATACCGGACCCTCGTTACAGCCGGACCAGGCCCGCTTTCAACTCTACACGGCGGCGCGCAGCCTGCTGGCCGAAGCCGCTGCCGAACGATCCTGCGTC
>QJYB01000071.1 GCA_003247835.1 Gammaproteobacteria bacterium
CGGTCGGGATCCGGAAACGCGCTATTCCCAGGGCGGTACCCCGGTGACCAGCTTCAGCGTGGCCACCAGCGAGAGCTGGCGGGACCGCACCTCGGGCGAGCAACAGGAACGTACGGAGTGGCACAACGTCGTCTGCTTCGCCCGACTGGCAGAGATCGCCGGGGAGTATCTGAAGAAAGGCTCCAAGGTCTACATCGAGGGTAGCCTGCGCACGTCCAGCTGGGAGCAGGATGGTCAGAAGCGCTACCGTACGGAAATCATGGCCCGGGACATGCAGATGCTGGACTCCCGGGGTGGCGGCGGCGCTCCGACAGGATTCGACGACTCCGGCAACACCTATGCCGGTCCGCCGTCGAGCAACAACGCGCCCACCCTGTCGGACGACGACTTCGACGACGATATTCCCTTTTAGCTGTCTGTCTCGCGCGCGAGACAGACAGCTTGCCGGCACCAGAGGTGCCGGCGAAAGGCCGGCTGCGCCGGCCTAAAAAACAAAGCCTGCAAAGAGAAGCGCAATCCCCAGTGCTATCCGATAAAGAACGTACGGCCACAGCCCCGTCCGCTCCAGCAGGGCTATGAAGGCGGAAATGCAGAAGTAAGCGGAGAGGCCTGACAGAACGGCGCCGATCATCAGATCTCCCCACCGTGCCGGCTCCGGTGCCGCGACGAGCTCGACGATCATCAGCAGCGCCGCGCCAGCGATGGTGGGAATGGAGAGCAGGAACGAGAAGCGGGCGGCCGACTGGCGGGTCAGGCCGAGGAACAGGGCCGCCGTGATGGTGATACCGGAACGGGACGTTCCGGGTATGAGCGCCAGCGCCTGGGCCAGACCGATGAGCAGCGCCTGTATCCAGGTCACGGTCTCTCGGGTACCACGGAACCGGTCTGCCACAGCCAGCACCAGGCCGAAAACGATGGTCGTCGTGGCGATGACGGTGATCGACCGCAGGCGGCCTTCCACGTCGTCCTGCAGCAGCACGCCGCCGATGACAACGGGCAACGTTGCCAGCCCCACCTTCAGCATCTCCTGAAGGTCCTGATCCGCCCCACCTCCGCTGACGAAGCGGAGGCCGCTGGTCACATAGCGGGCCAGATCGGCCCGCAGGTAGAGACAGACGGCGGTCAGGGTGCCAAGGTGCACGGCCACATCGAAAGTCAGCCCCTGATCCGCCCAGCTGCCGTACTTCGCCACCAGAATCAGGTGTGCGGAGCTGGAGATGGGGAGGAACTCGGTGATGCCCTGAACCAGGGCGAGGGCAATGATCTGCAGCCAATCCACGGCGCGCAGTCTAGCAGCGTGTGAGCCCTTCCGCGCAGGTGGCTGTGCGTGTGGCCGTGCCGGTCAATTCCCCGCACGGGGTGGTAGAGTGCTGCCATGGATCCGACCGAAATCGAGCTGCCGCTGTTCCCGCTGGGCACCGTGCTTTTTCAGGGTGGCAACCTCCAGCTGCAGATCTTCGAGCCCCGATACCTGAGCCTGATCGGACGCTGCGTGCGTGATGAAAGTCCGTTCGGCGTGGTGCTCATCCGCCAGGGCAGTGATACCTGGCGGGCGGATCGTCCGGGTCCGAAGCTGTTCGACATCGGCACGGAGGCCCGAGTCGTGGATTTCAATCAGCTCGGTAACGGACGGCTGGGCATTACGGTGCGCGGCGGCCGCAAGTTCCGGGTCCGCGATGTCCGGGAGCAGGCCGACCATCTGCTGATCGGGCGGGTAGCTTACCTGCCGGAAGAGCCGGCCATGGCGGTCAGCGCGGAACACCGCGATCTGGTGGATCTGCTCACGGAACTACTGACGCATCCTGGTGTGCAGAAACTGAATCTGGACATCGACCTGAATGACGCCCGCTCCGTGGGCTGGCGGCTCTCGGAGCTGCTGCCCATTGAGGCCGAGATCAAGCAGAGCCTGCTGCAGCTGCAGTTGCCCAGAGAAAGGCTCCAGGAGCTGACCCGGCTGGTGAACAAGCTCCGGGGATAGAACGGGCGTATAATTGCCGGTCCGTTGGAGGCCACGAAGTCAGCAGGGTCGTCATGAGCAGCGTGCCGGAAAAGACCTCGGAGATCGACATTGCCGCCTATATGCGCGGTGTCGGAGAAGCTGCCCGGGCGGCCTCCCGGGTGATTGCAGCGGCGCCGACCGGGGTCAAATCGCGTGCACTCGCCGCCATCGCCGATGCCCTGGGCTCGGAACGGGCAGCGCTGAAGGATGCGAACCGCATCGACATGGAGCGGGCCGGCAGGAATGGCCTGGACAAGCCCCTCGTGGATCGTCTGCTGCTGGACGATGCGGCCATCGACCGGATGATCGAGGGTGTGCTGCAGGTGGACGCCCTGCCTGATCCGGTAGGCGAGATCACCGACCTGGCCTATCGTCCGACGGGCATTCAGGTCGGACGTATGCGCGTGCCGCTGGGTGTCATCGGCATCATCTACGAAAGCCGGCCCAACGTGACCGTGGATGCGGCCGCCCTCTGCCTGAAGTCGGGGAACGCCTGCATCCTGCGCGGCGGCTCGGAAGCCATCGAATCAAATCGGGCCATTGCCGCCTGCATCCAGCGCGGCCTGCTGACGGCGGGGCTGCCGGAAGGGGTCGTGCATCTGGTCGGCACCACGAATCGCCAGGCCGTGGGCGAGCTGCTGAAGATGAAGGCCTGGGTCGACATTATCGTGCCGCGTGGCGGTCCGAGCCTCATCGAGCGGATCAGCGCCGAGTCCTCCATCCCGGTGATCAAGCATCTGGATGGTATCTGTCACGTCTACATCGACACGGATGCGGACCTGGATATGGCGGTATCTGTGGCGGTGAACTCGAAAACGGAAAAATACGCCGTCTGCAATGCGATGGAGACGCTGCTGGTTGCGGAAAAAGTAGCGGATGAGGTGCTGCCCCGGCTGTTTTCGCGGTTTACCGAGGCGGGGGTGACGCTGAAGGGTTGCGAGCGCACCCGGGCCCGTATCGCCGTGTCCCCGGCTACCGAGCAGGACTGGCACACGGAGTATCTTGGCCCGGTGCTCTCGATTCGGGTGGTGGATGGGCTGGATCCGGCCATAGACCACATCAATACCTATGGTTCGCGCCACACCGACGCCATCGTCACCGGCAACTACGGAAATGCCAGACGGTTCCTGGCTGAGGTGGATTCGGCGTCGGTGATGGTCAACGCCTCCACCCAGTTTGCCGACGGCTTCGAGTTCGGCCTGGGCGCCGAGGTGGGGATCTCCACGGACAAGCTCCACGCCCGGGGTCCGGTCGGACTGGAAGGCCTCACCTGCCAGAAGTTCGTCGTGTTCGGCAACGGCGAAGTCCGACACCGTTGATCTGTCTGTTCGGCGGCACGTTCGATCCGATTCACCTGGGCCATCTGCACGCGGCTGATGTCGTCTGCCGGGTGCTGGGGCTCGCCGAGATCCGCTTCGTGCTCTCAGCCAGGCCTTCCCACAAAGCCGGCACCGGGGCGAGCCTCGAGGATCGCTGGGCCATGCTGCAGTTGGCCTGCGCCGATGACGGACGGTTCGTACCCGACGACCGGGAGATGCGGCGGGCTCGACCCTCCTACACCGTGGAAACCCTCGAGGCGGTCCGGGCGCAGTCGCCGAAGGCCTGCATCTGCTGGGTGATCGGCAGCGATGCCTATGCCCTGCTGCCCAGCTGGCATCGCTGGCGGGAGGTACTGAAGCTCGCCAACCTCGTGGTTCTGAGCCGACCGGGACCGTTCCCGGAACTGGACGAGGAGATGCGTCAGCTGACCCGGAAGCACCGGGTGTCCTCACTCGCGGATTGTCACAGTGGTGGCATTCTGGTAGTGGACAATGCCATGAAGGAGGTCGCGGCGGCGGACATCCGAACGGCGATCGCCGAGGGCAGGAGCGTGAGCCATTTGCTCCCGCTGCCCGTGGCAATTTATATTAAGACGCATCATCTGTACCGCCTCTGACGGACAGATGGCGATAAGTTCGAAACCCAACCTCATATGGAGCCCCACATCAGGATCAGCAAGGCAGACATCGTTCTCAACCGCACAGGAGTATTGCGTGACACCAGAAGCACTGCGTGACCTCGTAATAGATACCCTCGAAGACTCCAAAGGCCGCGATCTCACCACCCTCCCAGTGGCCGACCTCACCGACATCACCGATTACATGATCATCGTCAGCGGCAGTTCCAACCGGCACGTCAAATCGCTTGTCGATCATGTGGTGGAAGCCGCCAAGAAGGCGCATCACCCGCCCCAGGGTGTAGAGGGACGGGAGACCAACGAGTGGGTACTGGTGGACCTCGGGGACGTGCTCGTGCACGTCATGCAGGCGGAAACACGCAAGTTCTACGATCTGGAGCGGCTCTGGCAGGATCTGCCCACCACGGATTCTGAATCCAAGGTGTGAAGCTCAGGTTCCTCGCGGTCGGGTCCAGGAGCCCGGAGTGGGTGACTGCGGGCTTCGAAGACTACAGCCGCAGGATGCCCAGGAACTGTGCCATCGAGCTCGTCGAGATCGAGCCGGCGAGCCGTAAAGGGTGGACCACGGATCGGGTCCTGACGGTCGAAGGCGAACGGATGCTGGCCCGGATCGGCGGTACTGACCACGTCGTGGCGCTGGACGTGGCAGGTCGGACCTGCAGCACGGAAGTACTCTCCGGGATGCTGGAAAATTGGCTCATGCACGGTAACGACGTCAGTTTTCTGATCGGCGGCGCCGACGGGCTGGCGCCGGCGTGTCTGGCTCGGGCGGCGGAGCGACTTTCGCTGTCTGCTCTGACCTTTCCTCACCAGCTGGTGCGGGTGATGCTGGTCGAGCAGCTTTACAGAGCCTGGACGCTCATACAGGGACATCCTTATCATCGGGGGTAGGCAGGTCCCCCCAGATCACCGAATAAGTCGCCTATGGCTTCAGCACTGGCCCTGAATGATCCGTCCTCGGAACGGCGCAGCTTCACTGCCCGGGCCATGGCGCTGTTTGCCATCGCCATGCTGCTGGTGGGCGTGCTCGTGGCCCGGCTGATCCAGCTTCAGATCATCGATTACGACACCTATCGGACCCGCTCGGACGAGAACCGGATTCAGGTGCAGCCCCTGGCGCCGCCACGGGGTCTGATCTACGACCGCAACGGCGTGCTCCTCGCCGAGAACCGCCCTGTTTCCTCACTCGCCCTGGTTGCGGAGCGGGTTCAGGACCTTGACGGGCTGCTGACGGAGCTCCGCGCTCTGGTGGACATCGACGAGGCGGACCTCGCGAACTACGAGAAGCGTCTGAAGCGGAAACGTCGTCCTTACGAGGCGGTGACGCTGCGGGAGGCACTGTCGGAGGCAGAGGTCGCGAGGCTGGCAGTCAACCGTTTCCGGCTCCCCGGTGTCGAGGTGCGCACCGAGCTGAAACGCCACTATCCGTTCGGCTCCGTGATGGCGCACGCGGTGGGCTCGGTACGTCGGATCACCGAAGAAGACCTGCAGGGCTTCGATGCCCACGAGAGTTCGAACTACAGCGCCACGGAGTTCATCGGCCGTCGGGGGGTGGAGCGCTTCTACGAACGTTCGCTGCACGGTGAGGTGGGCTATCAGCGGGTGGAGATCAATGCCCACGGCCGTATCCGCCAAGTGCTCGACATCGAGCCACCCAAGTCGGGTCGCGACATCACGCTGAATCTCGACAGCCGCCTGCAGATCGCCGCCACCGCCGCACTGGGAGAGCGCCGTGGCGCCATCGTTGCCCTTGAACCGAAGACGGGCGCAGTGCTGGCCCTGGTTAGCAACCCGGGATACGACCCGAACCTGTTCGTCACCGGCATCTCCGCCGATCAGTACCAGGCCATGGTGACGAGTCTCGACACGCCCATGTTCAATCGGGCAGTGAATGGTCAGTACGCACCGGGATCCACATTCAAGCCGGTAGTCGGTCTGGCCGGGCTGGCGAACCACGTGGTCACCTGGGAAGAAGAAATCAACGACCAGGGTTGGTTCAAGCTCCCGCACCAGGATCGGATCTACCGCGATTGGAGCTGGCGCCCCGGAAACTCTGGCGGTCAGGGGACGGTCAACCTGCATCGAGCCATCTACCGGTCCGCCAACGTGTTCTTCTACGACCTGGCCAGCCGGCTCACAATCGCCCAGCTAGGCAGCTTTGCCCGGCAGTTCGGCATCGGCGAGCAGATCGCGGTGGACGTGGAGGCGGCAAGTCGGGGGCTGATGCCGGATCCCATCTGGAAGCAGGGTGTCAAGGGAGAGGTCTGGTATCCCGGCGACAACGTGAATCTCGGTATCGGCCAGGGTGATCTGCTGGTCACCCCGCTGCAGCTTGCCATCATGACGTCGGTGATCGCCAACCGGGGGCGGGTGGTACGGCCACGCATGCTCAAGCTCGGTGCCGACGAACAGCCGCCGTTCGAATACGATCCGCCACGGCCGCTGCCCGATGTGATCGGACCGACGCCGGACGACTGGGAGCGGATGGTGGACGCCATGGAAGATGTGGTGCACCGGGGAAACAAGGGGTACGGGCAGAACGGCACGGCCTGGGCCTACATCGGTATGGATGACATCCCGTACCGCATCGCCGGTAAGTCGGGAACGGCCCAGGTGGTGGAGATCAAGCAGGGCGAAGAATACGACGAGGAGCTGCTCGACGAGTACACGCGCAAGCACGCCTGGTTCATCGCGTTCGCCCCGGCGGACGATCCGCGGATCGCGCTCTCGGTGCTGGTGGAGAACGGCGGTGGCGGCAGTGCGGTTGCCGCGCCCGTGGCCCGGGAAGTGCTCGACTACTATCTGCTGCCCCAGCTCGATCTGGCGGTGCGGCAGTGAGCAACTACGATTTCGTACGTACCCTGCCTGGCGGACGAACGGTTTCCGCCCGGGATCAGCTGCAGCGCGTTCACCTCGATCCACTGCTGCTCCTGCTGCTGCTCGCGGTGATCGGCTTCGGGCTGGTGGTGCTGTACAGCGCGGTCGATCAGGATGCAGGCGTGTTCGCCAATCAGCTGATCAGGATCAGCCTCGCACTGGGCGTGATGGTGATCGCCGCCCAGCTCGATCCGGGGTTCTACCTGCGCTGGGCACCGTTCGCCTATCTGGTCGGCCTCGTGCTGCTCGTGCTCGTGCTGCTGATGGGCGTCACTGCGAAGGGTTCCCAGCGCTGGCTGGAAATCCCCGGCGTGTTCCGCTTTCAACCCTCGGAGGTCATGAAGATCGCAGCGCCCATGATGGTGGCCTGGTACTTCCATGATCGGCCGCTGCCGCCACGATTCAAGGATGTGGTGATCGCCCTCGCCATCGTCGCCATTCCTGCGGGTCTCATCATCGTGCAGCCTGACCTGGGTACCGGCATCCTGGTGGCAGTGGCGGGGTTCGCAGTGGTGATTCTTGCGGGCCTGTACTGGCGGTGGATCGGTTTTGCGATGCTGATGGTGGCGGCCGCGGCACCTGGACTCTGGTACACCCTGCAGGATTACCAGCGCCAGCGCATCCTGACCCTGTTCGATCCGCAGAGCGACCCGCTGGGAGCCGGCTGGAACATCATCCAGTCCACCACGGCCATCGGCTCCGGCGGCCTTCAGGGCAAGGGTCTGTTCCAGGGTACGCAGAGTCATCTCGAGTTCCTGCCCGAGAGTCAGACGGACTTCATCATTGCCGTTGTTGGTGAGGAGTTCGGGCTCATCGGCATCGCCCTGCTGCTCACGCTCTATGTCTGCATCATCGCGCGTGGTCTGGTGCTTTCCGCAAGAGCACCTAACACGTTCGGGCGATTGTTTGCAGGCGCGCTGACGCTGACGTTTTTCGTGTACGTGTTTGTCAACATAGCCATGGTCTCCGGCCTGCTGCCGGTCGTGGGGGTTCCGCTGCCGCTGGTCAGCTACGGTGGAACGTCGGCCATCACGCTGCTGGCCAGTTTCGGAATGATCATGGCGTTCGGTGCCCGTGGACAGGGTAATTTCCGCTGAAACGAGGATGAATCGATTGAACCTGAGGTGGACGTCGGGTGTGCTGCTGACAGTGAGCATCCTTACGCTGGCCGGGACGGTGCGGGCGGACTATGCCAGTCGACCGGATGTGCAGGCGTACATAGCTGAGCTTGTCGGCGAGCACGGGTTCGACGAGGACACGTTGCTCGAAGCCTTCCGTGAAGCGCGACGACAGGAACAGGTCCTCGAGTCCATCGCCCGGCCGGCGGAGCGTACCCTGGAGTGGTACGAGTACCGGGACATCTTCGTCAAGGAACCGCGCATCAGTCAGGGGGTGGCGTTCTGGAGCGCCAACGAGGCGGTGCTGGCAGAGGCGGAGCGGCGCTATGGTGTTGCGCCGGAGTACGTGGTCGCCATTCTCGGCGTCGAAACCCGCTACGGACAGGTCACCGGCAGCTACCGGGTGCTGGATGCGTTGACGACCCTCGCATTCGACTACCCGCCGCGTGGCAGCTTCTTCAGAAAGGAGCTCACCCAGTACTTTCTACTGGCCCGGGAAGAAGGATGCGATCCGGCTTCGCTCACGGGTTCCTATGCCGGCGCTATGGGATACGGGCAGTTCATTCCGTCGAGTTACCGGGCCTATGCCGTGGATTTCGACGGCGACGGCGCCAGGGATATCTGGACCAACCAGGCGGACGCCATCGGCAGCGTGGCCAATTACTTCCAGCGTCACGGCTGGAAGCAGGGTGGACCCGTGGCGCTGCGCGTGACGCTCTCCGACAGCGCGGCAGACTCCGTGGCCAACGAATCGCTGGATCTCAAACGCTCAGTTGGTGAGCTTCGCGCACTGGGCGTAGAGGTGAGTGGCATCGACGCCCAGACCCCGGCCGGCCTCTACCGCATGGCGTTGCAGAACGGACCGGAGTACTGGCTCGGTCTCAACAATTTCCACGTCATCACCCGCTACAATCGCAGCCCCCTGTACGCGCTCGCCGTCCACGAGCTGAGTCAGGCGATCGTCGAGGCGCGCACCACCACGGTGGCCGAAGCGCCATGAGCCGTCATACTGTGCTGCTGATGTGTCTGGCCACGTGGCTGTGCCTGGCCGGCTGTCAGTCCGGTAAGAGCCGGCCGGGTTCCGGCCCGGCACCGCGGGCGGAGCAGGACGGTCCCCCACATGTCATACCGGGCGGGCTCGCCGAATTGCCGGATCCGGAGGTACGCCACGAGCGGCCGACCCAGCGCGGCAACCCGACGAGCTATACGGTTCTGGGCAAGACCTACCACGTCATGAACTCGGCGCTGGGATACGACGCCACCGGTAACGCATCGTGGTACGGGCGTAAATTCCATGGCCGGCTGACCTCGAGCGGCGAACCTTTCGACATGTACCAGCTCACCGCCGCTCACCGGACGCTGCCCATACCGACCTATGCCCGTATCACCAATCTCGATAATGGTCGGACCACCGTCGTCCGGATCAACGACCGGGGTCCGTTTCACGACGACCGGATCATCGATCTCTCCTATGCGGCTGCGGTCAAGCTCGGCTTCGCGGCGGTGGGCACGGCACGGGTACGGGTACAGGTGCTGGAGCCGGGTCAGGACTTCGTGCTGCAGGCAGGCGCCTTCTCGGACCTGGAGCGGGCGGATCGACTGAAGGCGGCGCTGAACTCGCTGACCGGCGCACCGGCCTACGTGGTCAAGGTGTCCGGTGAGTCGCTGTACCGGGTACGGCTCGGTCCCGTGCGGGGACGTCCCGAGGCGGAACGGCTCAAGGAACTGATCCGGGCGGCGAACTTCGGTGTGCCGCTGATTCTGCCGCACTGAGGGCGTGGGGCAGGATGGTCTGCCCGGTATTGGCCGGTGCCTGGTGTACACTGCACCGCACTCACCCTCACTGGAAATGACTGTCGAGGCAGATATGGTCAAAGCCGTCGCGGCTCTGGTGGTGTTCCTGGCGATCCTGCCAGGAATGTCACTCAATGCCGCAGAACAACCCATCATCCCCCCGCCGCCCCAGGTCGCCGCCAGCTCGTATCTGCTCATGGATGCGGATACGGGAGACGTGCTCGTGGAGAACAACGCCCACGAAGCGTTGCCGCCGGCCAGCCTGACCAAGATCATGACGTCCTACATTGCCGCCATGGAGATCGACGCGGGTCGCATCCATCTCAACGATCAGGTGCCGATCAGCGTCAAAGCCTGGAAGGCCCCGGGCTCCCGCATGTTCGTCCGGGAAGGCACCACGGTACCGCTGGAAGACCTGCTCCAGGGGATCATCGTCCAGTCCGGTAACGATGCGAGCATCGCGGTGGCCGAGCACATTGCCGGCAGCGAGGATGCTTTTGCCGCGATGATGAACCAGCAGGCGGAGATACTCGGCATGACAGCCAGCCACTTCGTCAACGCGACGGGCCTGCCGACGGAGGGGCATCAGTCTTCTGCCTGGGATCTGGCGCAGCTGACAGTGTCGCTGATCAACCGGTTCCCCGAACACTACCAGCTGTACTCGGAACGTTCGTTCACCTACAACGACATCGAGCAGCCCAACCGTAACCGTCTGCTGTGGCGGGACCGTACGGTTGACGGAGTCAAAACCGGGCATACGGAAGAGGCCGGTTTCTGTCTCGTCGCCTCGGCGCTCCGGGGCAACATGCGGCTGATCTCCGTGGTCATGGGCACGGACAGCGACGAGGCACGCATGCGTGAGAGTCAGAAGCTGCTGTCTTACGGATTCCGGTACTTCGAGACACAGAAACTCTACGACGCGGGCGTGCCGTTGAAGACGGAGCGGCTCTACTACGGTGAGGCAGACGAGATCGAGCTCGGCCTCGCCGAGCCGGTCCTGGTGACCATTCCCCGTGGCTCCTACGAGGATCTGCAGGCGGAGCTCAGCATTCCCGCCGCGGTGGAAGCCCCTGTTACCGAGGGCGACCCCCTGGGCGAGCTCATTCTGTCCCTCTATGACAAGGAGGTGTACCGGGCTCCGCTGGTGGCGCTGGAAAGCGTGGAGCAGGCCGGTCTGTTCTCGAGGTTCATGGATTGGGTGAGCCTTTTCTTCGCGGATCTGCTCGGATCGGATTGAGCGGTGGACGGGGAACCACGGATCCAGTTTCCGTGCGATGACTATCCGATCAAGGTCATCGCCACTTCCAGTGACACCCTGGTGAGCACGGTGATCGACATCGTCAGGGCGCACGACGGTGGTTTCGAGGCCGCGACCATAGAGGAACGGAAGAGCCGCGAAGGCAACTACACCTCGGTCCGGCTCTCCATCCGCGCAACCGGGGAGCCTCAGCTCAAGGCACTGCACGCGGACCTGATGGCTCACCCGCTGATCAAGATGGTGCTCTAGCGAAGGCGATGGCAGATACAAGGTCGGCGATGGTGGTGGATCTGGGGCGCACACGATACGAACCCGTGTTCCGGTCCATGCGTGATTACACGGGTGCCAGGGATGAGGCATCGGACGATCAGCTCTGGCTCACCGAGCACGACCCCGTGTTCACCCAGGGTCAGGCCGGCAAGGCGGAGCACCTGCTGATGCCGGGTGACATTCCGGTGGTACAGACGGATCGGGGTGGACAGGTGACCTACCACGGCCCGGGTCAGATCGTCGCTTATCTGCTGTTCGATCTGCGCAGGCTGGGGCTTTCCGTGCGTGATCTTGTTTCAGGTATCGAGCAGTCGATGATCCGCCTGCTCGAGGCGTACGGTATTCACGCAGCTGCACGTCCGGATGCACCCGGCGTTTATGTGGCGGGTGCGAAGATCGGCTCGCTGGGGCTCAGGGTCCGACGAGGCTGCTCCTATCACGGCCTGTCCCTGAACGTGAACATGGACCTCGAGCCGTTCACCCGCATCAATCCCTGCGGGCTCACGGATACGTCGGTCACCCAGGTGGTGGATCTGGGTGGGCCGGGCGATCTCGACCGGGTACGGGCGGATCTGCTCGATGCCCTTGCCGGGATTTACCGACTCACGCTCCGCAAACAGGACACGACGGCGACTTCGGCAATCTGAGGCGCCGCCACTCCATTCGCTTGCCGTCGAAGTAAAGGACGATGCCGGTGAGGGTCTCGCCGACTCCGGTGACCAGCTTCACGGTCTCCATGGCCTGGCAGGTACCGATGATGCCCACCAGCGGCGCGATGACGCCGTTTTCCGAACAGTTCAGCGCAGCATCGTCACCCGCTTCATAGAGGCACCGGTAACAGGGAGAGTCGGGATCCCGGGCATCGAAGACGGTTACCTGACCCTCCCAGCGTATGGCGGCGCCGCTCACCAGCGGCACACGAGCCGCGACGCAGGCTGCGTTGAGGTCGAAGCGTGTGGAGAAATTGTCCGTCGCATCCAGCACCACGCTGGACCGGGCCACGGCTTCACTGAGCCGTTTTCCGCCGAGTCTTTCGGAGATCAGCTCCAGCTCCACGTCCGGATTGAGGGCGTTGAGTGTGCGGGCGGCGGACGCCACCTTGAGATGCCCCAGACTATGGGCCGAATGGACGATCTGACGCTGCAGATTCGACAGGTCCACCTCGTCATCGTCCACCAGGATCAGCCGGCCGACGCCAGCGGCAGCCAGATACAGCGCGGCGGGTGAACCCAGACCACCGAGGCCGACCACCAGCACGGTGGCGTCGAGCAGCTTCTCCTGGCCGGACACGTCGACCTCGGGCAGCATGATCTGCCGGCTGTAGCGGAGCAGCTGCTCGTCAGTCAGTTCCATGGCCATCCTCCCATCGCCCCAGCGTGACCCGGGGTTGGTCACCCAGATCCCGGACCAGCTCGATCGCCGTGAAGCCAGCGGTCTCGAACAGCAGCCGGACCGGATCAGCCTGATCGAAACCGTGCTCGACGAGCAGCCAGCCACCGGGTTCCAGATGACCGGGTGCCTGACCGACGATGCAGCGCAGATCGTCCAGACCATCCGACCCGCCGATCAGGGCGTCGCTCGGCTCGTGCTCGAGGGCGGCGAGGTGCGGATCCCCGGCGGCGACATACGGCGGGTTGGCTACGATCATCCGGAATCGCCCTGCCAGTTCGCGGTACCAGTCACTCTCCACGAAGGTCACCTGGGCGTTCAACCGTGCCGCGTTGTCCCGGGCCACGAGCAGCGCAGCCGCGCTGGTATCCACAGCCACCACCATGACATCCGCGCTCCGTGCCAGCGCGATGGCGATGGCACCGCTGCCCGTTCCCATGTCCGCGACGCGGTCGCCGGACCCGAGCCGGCTCAGGGCGGCTTCGACCAGTGTTTCCGTTTCCGGACGGGGAATCAGAACATCGGGCGTGACCCGGAGCGTGAAGTCCCAGAATCCGCGCTCGCCGGTGAGATACGCCAGCGGTTCCCCGGCAGCCAGCCTGCGGGCGTCGCTTTCCAGGTGCTCGAGTCGGGTCGGGTCCACAGGCCGCTCCGGTGTCGCGATCAGTGCCGCGCGGTCGAGCCCCAGGTGGTGGCAGAGCAGCAGCTCCCGCTCCAGCCGGGGAACGCTCCTGTGGCGGTCGAGCCAGCCGGCGAGCGTCACGCTCACTGAACGTCCCCCAGATGTTGCAGCTGATCCGCCTGATCCTCCTGGATGAGCGGCTGCACCACCAGGTCCAGTTCGCCCTCCATCACCTCGCCGAGCTTGTACAGGGTGAGGTTGATGCGGTGATCGGTGACCCGGCTCTGGGGAAAGTTGTAGGTCCGGATTCGCTCGGACCGGTCGCCGGATCCGACCAGCAGGCGTCGGGTCGCTGCTTCCTCCGCCTGCTGCTCGGAGCGGGCGATGTCGAGCAGCTTCGCCTGCAGCAGCGAGTATGCCCGCGCCCGGTTCTTGTGCTGGGAACGTTCGTCCTGACACTCGACGACGATGCCCGTCGGCAGATGGGTCAGCCGGATGGCGGAGTCGGTTTTGTTGACGTGCTGCCCGCCGGCGCCGGAGGACCGGTAGGTGTCCTCACGGATATCTTTACGGTCGATGTCGATTGCTTCGATCTCGTCCGCTTCCGGCATCACAGCGACCGTGCAGGCGCTCGTGTGGATGCGGCCCTGGGATTCGGTCTCCGGCACTCTCTGCACCCGGTGGGCGCCCGACTCGAACTTGAGCTGGGAGTAAACGTCCCTGCCGGCGATGCGGGAGATGATCTCCTTGTAGCCCCCATGTTCGCCGGCTCGCGCGCTCAGCACCTCGAGCTCCCAGCCCTTGCGTTCCGCGAACTTCGAATACATGCGGAACAGGTCGCCGGAGAAGATGGCCGCCTCGTCACCACCGGTACCGGCGCGGATCTCCAGGAACACATTGGCGCCGTCATGCCGATCCCGCGGCAGCAGCAGAGTCTTCAGCGTGGCCTCGGCGTCGGCCAGCTCACCGGCCAGACGCTCGGCATCCTCCCCGGCCAGCGCACGGATGTCTGCATCCTCGTCCTCAGCCAGCACACGGGCCTCGTCGAGCTCAGTGGCGAGCGCCTGGAACCTGCGGAAGCCATCGATCACCGGCTCGAGCTCGGCGTACTCCACGGACAGCGACCGGAACCGCTCCCGGTTGGCCATCACCTCGGGATCCGCGAGCAGGGCGGAGACCTCTTCATAGCGGTCGGTCAGTCCCGACAGCTTGGCCGTCATGGATTCGGTCAGGCTCATCAGTTTGGGTGGTCAGTCCAGGTGGTAAAGCGTCTTCAGATATTCTAGAAGATCGGCTCGGCCCTCCGCAGCGGCATTGCGGATGGCGGTGGTGGGCGGATGGATGAGCTTGTTGGTGAGTCCGCGGCTGAGCGCCTTAAGCACCACTTCCGGGTCGTCACCCCGGGCCAGCTCTTTCAGCGCTTTTTCCAGTTCCGCCTGCTGAATGATTGCAGCCCGGTCGCGGAACTGCCGCAGCACGGCCTGGCCGTGATGCGCCCGACGTTCGCGCAGATAGTGGTCTGCGCCGTCGGTCACCAGTGTTTCCGCGGATTCCGCCGCTTCGCGCCGGGAGCGGACGTTCTCCTCGATGATCTCCGTCAGGTCGTCGATGGTGTACAGATATACGTCCGGCAGCTCGGCGGCTTCAGGCTCCACGTCGCGCGGGACGGCGATGTCCACCACGAAGATCGGCCGGTGACGCCGCTGCTTGATGGCATGCTCCAGGGCGCCCTTGCCGACGATGGGCAGGGAGCTGCCGGTGGAGGCGATGACGATGTCGTATTCCGCCAGGTGGGCGGCGACGTCGGTGAGCTGCAGGGGCAGCGCATCGAAGCGTGCGGCCAGCGCCTCGGCATTGGTGAGGGTACGGTTGGCGATGGCCATGCCTGCCACACCCATCTCGGTCAGGTGCTCGGCCACTTTCTGGATCGTGTCTCCGGCGCCGAGCAGCAGTGCGCGGGTATCCCTGAGATCAGTGAAGATCTGCTGGGCCAGGGTGACCGCGGCATAAGCGACGGAGACGGGATTGCGACCGACGTCGGTGTCGGTGCGCACGCGCTTCGCCGCCGAGAGCGTGATCTGCGAGAGCAGCGAGAGCTCCGGCCCCACGGTGCCGACGCTGCGGGCCAGATCGTAGGCGGATTTCACCTGACCCATGATCTGCGGCTCGCCGAGCACCTGAGAATCGAGACCGGAAGCGACGCGGATCAGGTGGCGGGCGGCGTCCTGGTCCCAGAGGCTGTAGGCAACCGCGTCCAGCTCCTGTTCGGGAATGGACCGGGTCCGGGCGAGCCACTCCACCACTCCCCGTTCCTCGTTGGGATCCATGGCCAGATACAGCTCGGTGCGGTTACAGGTGGAGAGTATGGCGGCTTCGGAGACACTGGGGATGCTGCGCGTCACCGCCTGCAGCGCGTCGGTGAGCGAATCCTCAGGAAACGCGAGGCGCTCCCGGAACGCCACGGGCGCCGTGCGGTAACTCACGCCGTATGCCAATATCGCCATGGTTTGGAACTGCCCGGCCGGGTGTGATGGCGCGGGTAAACCCATCAATCTGATGTAATCCACGCATTCTAGCGCAAGTAGCGCTCCGACCAACGTGTATAAGCTCTTATTTCTAAACGTTTTTCTCGTGATCCTCTGCGCAGGGTGCGTATCTGCACCGCCGTTGCCCGAAGCACCGGAGGTGTTTGTGCTCCGGGGTAAGGTCGCGGTCACCGAGTCGGGCGGGCACTTCACCGCCAACCTGCTCTGGCATCAGCGGGGGGAAGGTTTCGAAATGGACCTCTGGGGCCCTCTTGGCCAGGGTCGCATGCGGATCATCAGGGAAGCCGGCGAGGTCCGGCTGACCAACGCCGACGGCGTGCTCATGGCCGGCGATCCGGATCGGGTGATGCGTGAGCAGCTGGGCTGGAGCCTGCCGCTCGACGTGCTGCCGGCCTGGGTCCAGGGTGCGCCGCTGGCCGGCGTGCCCGTGCAGGCAGAGATGCGGGACGAGGCTGGACGGTTCGTCAGCTTCAGCCAGCTGGGGTGGTCGGTTGCACTCGAACGTTACCAGACGGTAGCGGAAGGGAACCGGGCGCTGCCCACCCGGATCACTGCCAGCCGGGCGGATGCCAGGGTCCGCCTGGTGGTCAGCGAGTGGCGCCTCTCCGGCGTCCACGGTGAGACCCCGGCGTCTCGATAACTCCTTGATTTAACGTACTTTCGATCCCGGAAAGTGGCTGCCGCCTGGTTTGACAGCCGCAGGGCGCGACAGCACAATAGCGCCCCCTTCGCCCGGGGGAACCGGGTGAGGGGCGTCTGGGGTGTCGCCAAGTGGTAAGGCACCGGGTTTTGATCCCGGCATTCGTAGGTTCGAATCCTACCACCCCAGCCATGTTGACCGCCCGATACTGACTGCGAAGCCAAACCCGTGTCCGGACTCATGCTATTCAGCGGCAGCGCCAATTGCGCGCTTGCCCGGAACGTAGCCGACCTGCTCGGTTTCGAGCTCGGTGCTGCCACTGTGGACCGCTTCAGCGACGGTGAGGTGATGGTGGAGATCGACGAGAACGTCCGCGGCCACGACGTGTTTCTGCTGCAGTCCACCTGCGCGCCGACCAACGATCACCTGATGGAGCTGATGCTGATGGCGGATGCCATCCGCCGAGCCTCCGCCTCCCGGGTCACCGCGGTGATTCCTTACTTCGGCTATGCCCGCCAGGACCGGCGGCCCCGATCGGCGCGGGTATCCATCAGCGCGCGGGTGGTGGCCGACATGCTCACCAGCGTGGGCATCGATCGCATGCTGACCGTGGATCTGCATGCGGACCAGATCCAGGGTTTCTTCAACATGCCGGTGGACAACGTCTATGCATCGCCGGTGCTGGTGGACCATATGGTGTCCGCCAACCTGAAGAAACCCATCATTGTGTCGCCCGACGTGGGCGGCGTGGTACGGGCACGTGCCGTCGCCAAGCAGGCGAACGACCTTGACCTGGCCATCATCGACAAACGACGGCAGCAACCCAACGAAACCCGGGTGATGAACGTGATCGGCGACGTGGCGGGCAAAACCTGCGTGATCGTGGACGACATCGTCGACACTGCCGGTACGCTCTGCACCGCAGCTGCCGCACTGAAGGACGAAGGCGCGCTCGAGGTCCTTGCGTATATCACGCATCCGGTGCTGTCCGGCAACGCCGTCGAGCGGATCATCGCGTCAGAGCTCGACGGTATGTTCGTCACCGATACCATTCCGCTCGGACCCGACGCACAGGCCTGCGCAAAGATCACACAGCTGAGTCTGGCCGGACTGCTGGCCGAGTCCATCCGCCGGGCCAGCCACGAGGAATCCATCAGCGAGATGTTCCGATGAGGACGTCCCGCCGAGGAGAACGTCTGGTACTGGTCGCAAGTATCAGGCTCAAACTTTGGAACTGAGGTAATCAAATGTCCCAGAAATTCGAAATCAACGCGGAGCCGCGTAAGGACGTGGGGAAAGGTGCGAGCCGCCGCCTGCGTCGGTCCGGCGAGAATGTACCCGGCATCATCTACGGTGCCGAGGATCCGCCCCAGAACCTGATGATGAGTGCGAACGAGCTCGGCAAGGCAATGCAGAACGAGGCGTTCTTCTCGCAGATCATCGACGTCAAGGTCGACGGCAAGGTGCAGCAGGCGGTCCTTCGGGACGTGCAGCGCAACCCGGCCAACGACAGGGTGCTGCACGTCGACTTCCTTCGCATCAGCGCCAATAAGCCCATCGAGGTGAATGTGCCGCTGCACTTCGTCAACGAGGACAAGTGCAAGGGCGTACGGCTCGGTGGCGGCATGATTGCGCATGCCATGACCGAAGTGGAGATCAGCTGTCTGCCGAAGGACCTGCCGGAGTATCTGGAGGTCTACATGGCAGAGCTGGACATCGGTGAGATCATTCACCTTTCCGATCTTGCGCTCCCATCCGGTGTGACTCTCGTCGCGCTGACACACGACGACGACCGGGCGGTCGTCAGCGTGCAGGCGCCTCGCGGCGGCGGTGAGGAGGAAGAGGAAGCTGCGGCTGCACCGGAAGCCCCCGCTGTCATTGGCGAAGAGCCAGAAGAGGACTGATCCGGGCAGGTTGCGCACGTGGCTATCCGGCTGATTGTGGGCCTGGGCAACCCGGGCCCACGTTATGCGGATACGAGGCACAACGTCGGCGTCTGGTTCGTCGAGCGCCTGGCGCGTCGTTTCGGTGTGCGCATGGCCGGCGAGAACCGTTTCAAGGGCGACGTGGGCCGTGGAGATATCTTTGGCCACGATGTCAGGCTGCTGCTGCCCCGTACCTTCATGAACCTCTCTGGTGAATCCGTCGGCGCGCTGGCCCGCTTCTACCGGATCGAGCCGGAGGAGATTCTCGTTGCCTACGACGAGATGGCCTTCGAGCCCGGTGTGATCCGCCTGAAGACGGCGGGTGGGGCCAACGGCCACAACGGCATTCAGAGCGTGATCGAGGGGCTCGCCAACAACGCCGGCTTTCACCGACTGCGGATCGGCGTCGGTCATCCGGGTGACAGGGACCGGGTTACGGCTTACCTGACATCGACGACCACGCCAGCGGCGGAACGCGAGCGTATCGAGACGGCACTGGAGATTCCAGACGCCGTGCTGAAAGACCTGCTCGACGGCCGCCTGCAGAAGGTGATGAACTGGCTGCACGCGCCACCTGCGGAAGATCCGTCGGCGGAAACGGGAGACGACTGAGTGGGATTCAGATGCGGTATCGTCGGACTGCCGAACGTCGGAAAGTCGACCCTGTTCAATGCGCTCACTCGGGCGGGCATCTCCGCGGAGAATTTCCCGTTCTGCACCATCGATCCCAATACAGGCGTCGTTCCGGTGCCCGATCCGCGTCTGGAACAGGTCGCAGAACTGGCCGGTTCGAAGCAGGTCGTGCCGACGGCCATGGAATTCGTCGACATTGCCGGCCTGGTTGCCGGCGCTTCCAAGGGTGAAGGTCTCGGCAATCAGTTTCTCGCCCACATCCGCGAAACGGACGCCGTGGCGCACGTGGTGCGGTGTTTCGAGGACGACAACGTCGTTCACGTCTCCGGCAAGGTGTCACCCGTGGACGACATCGAGATCATCAACACGGAGCTGGCGCTTGCGGACATGGAAACCGTCGACCGGGCGGTGGACCGCACCCGCAGGATGGCCAACGCCGGTGACAAGGAAGCGAAAACGCTGCTCGACGTGCTGCAGCGGGCCCACGATGGTCTGGCGGAAGGCAGGCCGGTTCGGGCGCTGGATTTCACACCCGACCAGCTCAAACTGCTGCGCAGCTACCACCTGATCACCGCCAAGCCCGTGCTCTACATTGCCAACGTGGCGGAGGACGGATTCGAGAACAACCCGATGCTGGATGCCGTCGTCGAGCTCGCCGCGGCTGAAGGCTCTGAGGTAGTACCCATCTGCAACAAGATCGAAGCGGAGATCTCGGAGCTTGCGGACGAAGAGCGGGCGGAGTTCCTGGAAGCGCTCGGGATCGAGGAGCCGGGCCTCAACCGGGTGATCCGCGCCGGTTACCGGCTGCTTGGGCTTCACCATTACTTCACCGCAGGGCCGAAGGAAGCCCGTGCCTGGACGGTACCGGTGGGTACCAGGGCACCCCAGGCTGCCGGCGTCATTCATACCGACTTCGAGAAGGGATTCATCCGTGCGGAGGTCATTTCCTTCGAGGACTACATCGCCTGCAAAGGCGAGCAGGGTGCCAAGGACGCCGGAAAGTGGCGGCTGGAGGGAAAGGACTACGTGGTCCAGGACGGTGACGTGATTCTGTTCCGGTTCAACGTCTGAGAGCGAAGATCGTGACGACGTTCAGCGTTCTGCAAGCGCAGGCTCGAAGTACTCCGTGACCAGGATCCGGCTGCCGGAGCGGTCCCAGCGCCGGCCGTGGCACCGGTGGCCCCAGACACAGGCCCGGCCGATCCGCCGCCCCTCGAGCTCGATGAGGGGTATCGGTGCGGTCAGTCGCCGCCAGTCCTGATCCTGGAAGAGCACCTCCGCGAGCGGCCGGTTGGACAGCCGTCGCAGGACTTCCACGGCGGGGTCGTCCAGCAGGCTCAGCGTCCGGGCTCCGAGCACGGGCCTTCCCCGGACAGACAGGGTTACCTCGCGTACGTAGGACCTGGGCAGCGGCGTTCGCAGCAGACGCGCTTCCCAGCGGGCGAGGCTGCCGGGTCCTTCACGGGTCGGTGTGACCTGGGGTGTCTCACCGAGCCGCTCGCCCAGGGTCCGCGTCATGGAGCCTGTCAGCTCGACCCACGGCCGGTAGACGGATGCGCCGCCCGCCGGGGCCGGTAGCGGGTGGACGAGTTGAGGATTGAACGGTCTGCCGGTGCAGCCGAAACGGCGGGAATTCTCTGTGTTTGACATCTACCGGAGGGTGCCCGAAAATCGCCGCCCCGTGAAAAAGGGCGCCACTGTAGCGGCAGCGGTGATTCCGGACAACTCACGGACAGTACTCACGGAAAGTGAAGACACAAGGGCTACGTAGCTCAGTTGGTTAGAGCACAGCATTCATAATGCTGGGGTCGGTGGTTCGAGCCCACCCGTAGCTACCATTCTCTGCTCACCACAGACCGCTCCGTCAACCTGCGGTGAGGGTCCGCTGATCGATTGAGGCCGTGTCCAGCTCGTCTTCCACGCGGATACCGGTCAACCCGACCACGCCGTTGACGAGAGTGATCAGCTCTTTGCGCCATTGTTTCGTCAGTCCGCGGTCCAGCATCAACCTTGAAAAACGAGGGTGCGCTTCAACCCGCTCCACAATGTGCTGCGGGAGCATCCAACGCAGTACCGCCCGTATCCGTGGGGCGTCATTAGAGCCGTCGGCGAACTCCGTGAGCGTGTCGAGTCCAGCCTCGAGGTCCTCCATGAGGAACTGGCTCCAGAACCGGCACGTTGGGTCGAGACCCTGCCGATTGACCAGAAGCTCATACTCCTTCCGTGCGGCGTTGACGCCTGCCTGCCAGTACACGTCGTAGAAGTGTGCATAGCTGTTGGGCCAGACCTTACCAATCGCGTCCAGATCAACTGCAGCCAGATCGTGCCGACCGATGCGGCTGTATGCCGTCGCCCGGGCCGCCCGAGCGCCCGGAAAACCGTGCAGCTCTATACGTCGATGCCGGCGACGGAGGACGGGTGAATGCCTATGACTTCTTCACGGGGCATCAGGGCGACGAGGGACTGGACGTGGCGTTCGTCGTGTTCTGTCCAGACGGACCCGATGGCGATCTGCTTCCATGGACTTCGGATCCGGACCCGCTCCCGAACGAGTAGGGTCCTGCTGGAGCTCTCGTAATACGGGCGCTCGGGAATTGGCAAATGAAGTGGGCGCTCCGGATGGGGCGACCTTTCCTATCGTGCGGCCAATGACAGCGGGAGGTTGAAGCTGTCAGGGCGTAGATCTGATCTGCCTCGGCCCTGTTCCTTCGGTAGACTGACTTTCTCGTCAATCGCCGGAGGCGGACGTGCGCACCGATTCGCATGCCAGCGACACAGGGATCCTGCTCAACGCGTTCGCCATGAACTGCGTGGCGCACCAGTCGAGCGGGCTGTGGCGCCATCCCCGTGACCGCTCCGGCGACTACTGTCGTCTCGATCACTGGCTGGGGCTGGCGAGGACCCTGGAGCGGGGACTGTTCGACGGGGTCTTTCTCGCCGACGTCACCGGTGTGTACGACGTCTACCAGGGCGGGCCGGATGCCGCCATCCGGGCCGCCATGCAGATTCCCACCAACGATCCGTATTTATTGGTGCCCGCTATGGCCGCCGTCACGGAGCACCTCGGTTTCGGTGTCACTGGCTCCATTCCCTACGAACCGCCCTATGCATTCGCCCGGCGTATGTCCACGCTGGATCATCTGACCGCCGGTCGCATCGCCTGGAACGTAGTCACCGGCTATCTAGACAGCGCGGCACGTGGCATCGGCAAATCGCGGCAGACGGAGCACGATACGCGCTATGAAATCGCCACGGACTACATGAACCTGATGTACAAGCTGTGGGAGGGGAGCTGGGAGGACGGGGCGGTGGTCCGCGACCGATCTGCGGGTATCTATGCGGATCCAACGCGTGTGCACGAGATCGTGCACCATGGTCCGTACTTCGACCTCGAGGCGATCCATCTGTGCGAACCGTCGCCGCAACGATCCCCCGTGATTTTCCAGGCCGGCAGCTCGCCGAAGGGGCAGGCATTCGCAGCGGCGCACGCGGAGTGTGTGTTCATCGGTGCGCCGGACGCAACGATCGTGCGCAGTCTTCGCGACCAGGCGGAAGCTTTTGGCCGCAGTGGCAGCGATCTGAAGATCTTCGCGCTGGTCGCGGTTGTGGTCGACGAAACCGATGCCGCAGCAAAGGCTCTGCTCGAAGACTACGGCCGTTATGCGCTGCCGGAAGGTGCGCTGGCGCTCATGTCGGGCTGGACCGGGGTGGATCTGTCCCGGTTCGGGATGGACGAACGGGTGGAAAACGTGTCGAGCCAGGCGATACAGAGCGCCATGTCGTCCATCGGCAGCAGAACGGTTCGCGAGTGGGGACGGTCTCTGTCCGTGGGCGGTGCGGCCCGGGTAGTCGCCGGCGCTCCGGACACAGTGGCCGATCAGCTCGAAGGCTGGGTGCAGGAGACCGGCGTGGACGGCTTCAATCTGGCGTACACCGTGCTGCCGGAATGCTTCGAAGCCTTTGTCGATCTCGTCGTACCGGAGCTGCAGAAGCGGGGTGCTTACCGGAGGGCATACGAAGCTGGCACGTTGCGTCGCAAGCTCTTCGGCCGGGGGGATCGCCTGCCTGCTGACCATCCGGCCGCCCGTTATCGAGCGGGCGGCGCAGGATGAACGTGTTGTCTGACGGTCTCGAAGTTCAGAAGAGCTGTTCCTGCCTGAGCGAACGCAGCTGATCGCTGGAATAGATCTTGCGGATGAAGCGCGGGTTCTTGGACGACATCTCGATCTGGTAGAGGCTGTCGTCGGGCTGGTGGGGGATGCCGAGGATCTGGCAGAGGTTTTTCGCCAGCCACTTCTCGATCTTGAGCACCACCATCTTCTTCCTGAGCCGGCCCTGTTCGTCCCGGTTCTGGATAGTGGGCAGCGTGTTGAGTGTCAGGATCTCGTCAATGGCGGTGCTGGCCATCTTCTCCCTACCCTCGTCGCTGGCGTAGAAGTGGGTGACGGCGAATACCAGCCGGCCGGGCCGGATCGCCTTCAGGAACTGGCAGGACTTCACGACGGTGGAGCCGGTACGGACCATGTCGTCGAACAGCACCACGTCGTGACCGTCGATCTCCTCGAACGTGGACTCGCTCTCGTCGTGCAGCTTGATCCGTACGTCCCGCTCTCCGGAGCGCTCCTTGTCGAGCAGGATGAATTTGGCTTTCGGCAGGTTGAGGCGCCGGAACATCTCTTTCACGAAGTCCCTGGCGCCCTTGTCCGGTGCGCACAGCGCGAGCCCTTCTCCCTCTGGCCCATAGCGGACGATGTTGGACCAGCGCAGGTAGTCGCAGTAGATGTCGTAGGGAATCAGGTTGTAGAACTGGCCGCCGAAGACCTCGCTGAACATGGACTGCACGGAGTAGGAGTGGTTGTGCACTGTGAGCACGCTGTCCACGCCTGCCAGTTTGAGCATCTCCGCGTAGAGCTTGGCGGTGAAGGGCTGCCCGTCGAACTTCTTCAGATCTTCGCGGCTGCGGCTGCCCTGGATGTCGCCGAGATCCTGTCGGGGTCCCCGGTCCTGGGCGCTGTAGAAGAGGTCGGGCTCCACCAGCATCACCTGGGCGGCACCGTTCTCCTTGGCCGCACGGGCAATGAGCAGGTTGCGCATGGCCAGGTTCTGGCGGCTGACCACGCGGCTCGTGGTGCTGACGATGATCACCCGCATTCCCTCGAGCTTGCTGCCGATGCGGGTGAAGTCTTCCTCGTCGGAGATGAATCGCGGGCAGAACTCCGAGTTTGCGAAGTTCTTCATGCTGATGAGGTCTGCGATGTCCTCAGTCTGGCCGACCGAGAAGGCCACGTCGATGGCAAACGGATCGTCTGAAGAGTTGCCGACCACGATGACGTCGGACGGTTTTAGGTTGCGCACTGAAGCTCTGGCCTGCCCCTTCGAGGCCCCATGTTAGTCCCGAAGTCGCAACGGCTCCAGAACAGATTGTGTTTGCCTGCCACGACGTCGTGGTCAACACCGTGCCCGCGCGGCTAAGCTCGGCGGAATGCAACGTTTCAACGGAAGGAGGCGTCGATGAAGGTCTATGGTGACAGGATTTCAGGCAACTGCTTGAAGGTGCAGTACACGGCCGATTATCTGGGGCTGGACTACGAGTGGGTGCCGACGGACATCATGGCGGGTGAGACGCGCACACCCGAGTATCTGGCCATGAACCCGGCCGGACAGGTGCCGCTGCTGGTCCTGGAGGATGGCCGCGCGCTGGCCCAGTCGAACGCCATCATCGGCTTCCTTGCGCGGGACAGTGACCTGCTGCCGCGGGATCCTTTCGACCGCGCCAAGGTCTACGAGTGGCTGTTCTGGGAACAGTACAGCCACGAGCCCTACGTGGCCGTCTGCCGCTTTGTCATGGTGTATCAGGGCAGGTCGAAGGCGGAGCGCGAGTCCTGGCGGGTGGAGCGTGGTGAGGGTGCGCTGGACCTCATGGAAGACTGGCTCGAAGGCCGGGACTGGCTGGTGGGCACCACCTTCACCATTGCGGACATCGCACTGCTGGCCTACACGCGTCTCGCGCACGAGGGCGGGTTCGATCTGGGCGGGCGGCCGGCGGTGCGGCACTGGATCGGTCGCTGCGAGTCCGTGCTCGGCATCTGAAGCCGTCCGAGGGGTCAGTGCTTCCCCACCTCGGAGTCGAAGGCTTCGATCTCGCGCTCGACCGCCTTCGGATCGCTGCAGTGGTGCAGCACGGCAGCGCGGGCCCGGGAGATCGCGGCAGTCCTGTCATCGGCGTCCAGCCACTGCCTTTCGCCGCGATAGGTATCTCCCCGCCAGGCTGCCCGGTACTGCCCTTCGTCGTCCCGGTAGACCGGCACCGCCGCATAGAGCACAGCGAGCTGCTGGCGGGCATCCGCGCAGGGGCCGATGTGCTCGATGGGCAGTATCTGGGCATCCTGATCGTGGAAAGGATCGGATTTACCGTCCTCTCCCGCGCTGGTGATGGCTGGCGCTTGATCTTCGTCCGACGGGGTGAGAGAGATCCTCTGGGCAGGAATCCCCACTGGCTCGAAATCCGTGTACTGCACCCGACCTTCGCCATCGATCCAGCGGTAGTACGCCTCGGCCGGTCCTTCTGCCGCACCGGCGTCCGCTTCGGCCGTCAGCGTGACTACCTCCTCGGCCATGGCCGGCACGAGGGCACCGGGCAGGCAGAGGCAGAACGCCACTGCGATCCATTGGAAGCGGTGGGTCGGGGCGGCGGGCAGGCCGTGTGGCTGCCTTAGGCGTGAATTCATCAGGTCATTGAGCCTCATTCGTCGGCCAAAGGGTAGCGGCGGCAGATGAGTAAAAGGTCTCCGAAACGTCAGTCGAACGTTAGGGTGCTCTGCTGGGCAGGATCCAGACGGCACAACGGGGCGCTGCCACGTCGCCGGGACTGGCCGGCTTCGAGGCGTTTCTCGGCTGGGTCATGGCGGCTCAGTTCGAGGACTACAAGCTGGTCGGCATGACGGTCGCGCTGGTTCGGGACGGTGAGCTCGTGCTGTCCCGGTGTTGCTGACTAATAAATTGACATAATAATTGAAAAGTGTCCGGATTGGTAACACTTGCAATGGCGTTTAGAAACCCCTATACAACGGTTCGGTTCACTTGGAATGAGAGGTTCTCGTATGGCTGAACACCCCCTGTCGGTAGGCAAACCCGTCCGCGGTAGTGCGGCCCAAGCCCGAACAGCTGCCCGACCGGGCGCCGGCGTCGAGATCAACCGGGTGCTGCGCAACACCTATCTGCTGCTCGGCATGACCCTGGCGTTCAGTGCGGCGATGGCGGCGTTCGCCATGGCCATCGATGCGCCCTACCTGGGTCTCTGGACCCTGCTCGGCTGGGCAGGCCTGCTGTTCCTGGTCTACAAGACGGCGAACAGTGCCTGGGGCATTGCGTCGGTGTTCGCGTTCACCGGTTTCCTCGGCTTCACCATGGGTCCGGTGATCGAGCTGTTCCTGAAGATGCCGAACGGCGGCCAGATCGTGACGATGGCCCTCGGCAGCACCGCGGTCGCGTTTGTCGGGTTGTCGGCAATCGCACTGGTTTCCCGCAAGGATTTCAGCTTCATGGGCAACTTCCTGATGGTGGGTGCCCTGGTGCTGTTCGCGGTGGTGATGCTGAGCTGGTTCCTGGATCTCTCCGCGTTCTATGGCGCCATTGGTGCGGCCGTGGTGCTGCTGATGAGCGGCATGATCCTCTACCAGACCAGCGCGATCATCCACGGCGGCGAGACCAACTACATTCTGGCCACCACCTCGCTGTACATGTCGCTCTGGAACATGTTCCAGTGGCTGCTGATTCTCATCGGCATGGGCGACGACTGACGAAAGGTCAGAGCGGTGCGAACGGCCCGCAGCAGCGGGCCGTTTTTTTGAGCGGCCGATCAGCTGGCCTTCAGCGCCCGCTCAGGGTCTGATAGACCGTGGAAAGCCGTTCCGGCAGGTCCTCGATCTCATCGATGATCAGGTAACGGTTCGGTGGACACATGCGCTTCAGGTAGTCGTTGCCTGATTTGTCCACGGTCACGCAGAACACCTCTATACCTTTGATCCGCGCTTCGGTCAGTGCCTTCGCCGTGTCCATGAGGCCGTACTCGTGATCGCCGCGGATCGGTCCATAGTCCGCGTCCTGAGGAAAGCCATCCGAGAGAATGATGAGCAGCTTCATGGCGTTGCCGGATGCGACCAGCTTGGCTGTGGTATGCCGGATGGCAGGGCCCATACGCGTACTGCGGCGGGGGCGCATGCTGGCGATGGCTTCCAGCGTTCGGCCGGTGAAGGACTCGTCCGGTTCCTTGGCAACATAGAACTCCACGCAATCCCGGCCGTACCCGGAAAAGCCGTAGATGCCGTAGCTGTCGCCGAGCCGTTCCAGGGCGGCGGACATCACCAGCATGGACTCGCGCTGCACGTCGATGATTCTGCGGCGTTCCTCCTCGGCAGCGAGGTTGAGGCTGAGGTCGTCGTCGTAGGGATCTCGGAGATTGATTTCCACCCCTTCCGGCAGCGGCGGTGGCGGCTCGGGCGGCTCGATGGGATCGTCCGTGGAGGCGGACAGGTCCACCAGGAATGCCGCGCACACATCACGATGCACGCGGTCACGCCGTGAGTAGACACGCTCGTCGGGGCTGATCCCTGCCCGGACATCCTGGCGGGCCTCGATGAGCGCGTTGAAGTCGAGCTCGTCCCCATCCGCCACCCGGCGCACCCGCTGGTAGCCGAGCGGTCGGATCTGCTCAAGCTGGCGCATAACGGCAGGTACGTGCTCGCGGACGACGCGCTTCAGCGCTTCCGGATCGGCTGTCCCGTGGCCTTCCAGCCGCTCCTCGTACAGCCGACACCAGTGGCGCAGGTAGCGGTGGTGCAGATGGTCCCACTCGTCGTAGCGGTAGCTGCGCGCCTCCGGCCTGGCAGCGCCCATGGCATCGGCGAGGGCGGAGCGTTCCATGTCTACACGCCGTTTCAGATTTTCCCGCTCGTCGTTGAGCGCCTTCAGATCGATGTCGGTCTGCCGGAGAGACGCATCGTCCAGGTTGTCCACCTGGGCCATGTCGACCTCGGTGCCTTCCGGGAGCTCCATGAGCAGCGCCTGATTCATATCCTCGAGAGATTGCTGCCAGTCCTCGAGCCGGGCTTCACGCTGCATCCACTCCAGAGCATCCTCCACGGTCTGGCCGGGCACGCCGGTATCGAAGGCCGCGGCGGACATCAGCGGTTCCCAGGCGAGATAGATATCCAGCGCCAGCGCGGCCGAGTCGTAGACGTCGCACTCGGGTGAGCGCAGCGTGTCCAGTCGGGTCAGTACGGGAGCCAGGAGGCCCGTGGCGTCGTCGAATCGGTCAGGCAGCACGCCGTCGGCTGTGAGCTCCAGCGCCAGAACGAGGCCGGCCAGATCGTCCACGGGTACCACGGTCCCGGCGCCATGCCGATGGTCCCTGAAACCGCCGAGGTGCCGTGTGAGGCCCGGGTAACGGGCGAGCAGCCGGGCAACCACGCGGACCTGCTCGACGGCCATGAACACCTGCCTCAGCAGCACGGGTCTCGGTATGTGCCGGAAAAATTGCGCGTAATCGGACTCCCGCAGGCGAGGCTCGGGGGACGCAAGCCGATTCAGCACCGGCAGGCGCAGACGTGCGGTGGCCATGTCGAACCGGAACGTGCCGAACTCCCGCTGACCGAGCTGCAGCATCACCAGTACCCGGTAGCCGGCGGGATCCGGAAAGTCGATCTCGTCCGGCACGAAAACCGTGTCCGGGGCCAGGGTAGATCGGGACCCGTCCAGATCGAAACGTCTCGAGGCGAACTCGTCCGTGGATTTGATGTGGTAGTAGCGGCCGGCGATCCCCTCGGCGAACAGGGTGAGCGACGCTTCGACGTCTACCAGAGCGACCACGTGCCGGGAATCAGGGCAGGATCACGTCGACGATGTCGGCGATGGCGCGCTGCACCGCGTCGTCGTCGGATACCGCGGCGACGATGCCGATCTCGGCGGCACGGCGTGGCGCGATACCCTGCTGCATGAGGCTGCCGGCGTAGATCAGCAGCCGCGTGCTCACTCCTTCCTCGAAGCCGTGCTCGCGGAGATTGCGTACCTTGGCACCGATGAGCGCAAGCTGCTCCGCCTCCCTTCGATCGACACCCGATTCGTGCGCGATGATGGTGGCTTCCCGCTCCTCGTCCGGATAGTCGAAGGACAGGCTCACGAAACGCTGGCGGGTGCTGGGTTTCAGATCCTTCAACACGCTCTGATAACCGGGGTTGTAGGAGATGACCAGCAGGAAGTCCGGATGTGCAGAGAGGAGCTCGCCGGTTTTGTCGATGGGCAGCAGTCGGCGGTGATCCGTGAGCGAATGGATGAGCACCGTGGTGTCCTTGCGGGCTTCGACGATCTCGTCCAGGTAGCAGATGGCGCCGGTGCGCACGGCCTGGGTCAGCGGCCCGTCACGCCAGACCGTCTCGTCTCCCTGCAGCAGGAAGCGCCCCACCATGTCGGTAGCGGTGAGATCCTCGTGACAGGCGATGGTCATGAGCGGTATGGCGAGCTCGGAGGCCCGTTGCTCCCGGTACAGACGCCAGGCCATGTGCTCGACGAAGCGTGTCTTGCCGCAGCCGGTCGGACCCTTGAGCAGCACGGGCAGCCGGGCGTGATACGCGGCCTCGAACTCAGTGACCTCGCTGCCGAGCGGCAGGTAGTAAGGCTCTTCCCGGAGCTCTGCCTGTCTGGCGGTGGTGTGCGGCTCGCTCATGAGGGGGTGAAGATCTCTGCACCCTTGCGATAGGTGAAAAAGCTCACCGCCGGGTTCCGGTTGACCAGATGACGGTGGAACATGGGGTGTGACAGCGCGCGTACCTCGTGCTCGAGCTCCGTGAGCGTCGCACCGGTGTCCGGATCGATGATCGCCTGAAACCGGTACTGGCACTGATCCGACTCCTCGGTGATCAGATTCCGCCCAGCCAGGTAATCGTGTGGACCGGAAAAATGGCTCACGTAGACGGCAATGTGATGGCCGTCGTAGTCCGGCAGCGATTCGTCGGTCTCGACGAAGTGCATTTCCTGGTTGTAGCCCATCTTCACCCGGGCCACGCCGTCCGCGGCAACGGCGGGGCACTCCATCACCTGACGGTAGAAGCGGGCGATGCCCGGACTCGTGCCCGCTGGAACGCGCATCTCGATCCGTGGCATGCCGAGGTCCATGCGAGGAAACGTACCTGGCGGGTAGGCGAGTATCGTGTTGCCCCAGGGGCAGGTGACGGCAACGTGGTCGGCGGCACGTTTCCAGGCGAAGTCCGTACCGGACATGGGTTTGACGATGGCCTGAAGGCGCCGTTCCAGGTCGTCGAGATCCGGCACCACCACCGTGATGGTGCCGCGGAACCGCTGGGCGTTGGCCTTGGGCAGATGGAACTGCTGGTCGCCCAGGTTCACCCACATGTTGAAGGTGCCGAAATCGATGTACGGATCGCGGGTGAAGCCGAGGCCTGTCACATAGAACAGCGCCGCCAGGCCCTGATCCGGCACGGTCAGGTTGACGTGCTCCAGCATGACGATGTTGCCCACGTCCTCGGCGCTGCGGTCGAAGCGTGTTTCCTCGGAAGGTTCGATGATGGTGTCTGCCACGGTGTGGCCCCCCGATGTCCAGGTCCCTCAGTCGACTTTAACCAGATGATCCGGCAGATGCGAGGGCAGCGCGGGCCGTCCTTGGCGGTGCCGGACGGGGCTCGCTATAGTGACTGCCCGCCGAGCAGGAGACGGCCAGATGACGGATGCAGACGACGGAACCGACGTCCTCCTGGAGGCCACCACAGCGCTGATCCCACCACTGCTGACAGGGCTCGATGCCCTTGCCTATGTGGGTCGCCACCTCCATCCGCCCGACCTGGGGAGGCTCGTGCCTGAGGTCGCCACGTTCCGCGAGCCCATCGCCAAGGGACTCGAGGCGTTCACGGCTGTGCACTGGCCAGAGCACCTGTCCCGGTTCTCGGACCACGCGCGTCGTTCTGCCGCAGAGGCGCTGAACGCGTTCGACGGCCTCAAAAGCTGCCTCGAACAGCGCAATCCCGCCATGGGAGCCTACCGCGCCATGAGCTTCAGTACCCGCGCCGTGGAGGCGCTCTATCCGGTAGCGGCCATGCTGCCGCCGGTGAGCCGCTTTTATCTTTCCGATCCGCACCGGAGCGACGAAGCGGTTCAGCGAAAGCTCGCCTCAGTGGACCAGGCCCGTGAAGAGGTCGGCATCCTCCACGCCAGCAATGAGGCTACGGAGCGGGGCGGCTTTTCGCTCTACGTGCCGGAGTACTACGACGGCAGCAGCGCCATGCCCCTGGTGGTGGCTCTGCATGGCGGCAGCGGCCACGGCAGGAGCTTTCTCTGGTCGTGGCTCCGGGATGCGCGCACCCGTGGAGTCATCCTGGTTGCGCCGACCTCACGGGACGGCACGTGGTCGCTCATGGGGACGGACGTGGACAGCGCCAACCTGGATGCCATCGTCGACTGGGTCCGCGGCGCCTGGCACGTGGACGCATCCCGCATGCTGCTCACCGGCATGTCCGACGGCGGCACGTTTTCCTACCTGTCCGGACTGCGCAGCGACTCGCCGTTCACCCATCTGGCGCCCATCGCGGCGAGCTTTCATCCGATGCTCGTCGAGGTGGCGGAAGAGGAGCGTCTCAAGGGACTGCCCATCTATCTCACCCACGGTGTGCTCGACTGGATGTTCGACATCGAGATCGCGCGCCTGGCCGCGGACGCACTCAACCGGGCGGGGGTTTCGCTGACGTACCGGGAGATCGACGACCTCTCCCACACCTATCCGCGGGAAGAGAATGATCGGATCCTGGACTGGCTGCTCGGTTGAGGATCAGGCGCCGGCGGATATGGAGAAGTTCAGCCGCATGGCCGTCTGATAGGCCTCTCGCTCGGCGATCCCTGCCCGGTATCGCTCGATTACCGGCGCCAGCCCGATACCGTAGAAGGATGCCCAGTCCAGACAGGTCATGAGTACCAGATCGGCCGCCGTAAACCGGTCGCCGAGCAGGAACGGTTGTCGGGACAGGACAGCCATCGCGACGTTTACCTGCTTGTTGAAGCCGGAGATGGCCGTTTCGATGGCGGCAGGCGCCTCGCCGTAGAGTCCGGCGAGATCACGGTGCTTGCGGACCACATACAGCGTGTGGGCGTCCAGTTCCATCTGCACGAAGCTCTGCCACTCGTCGTAGCGGGCCCGATCGCGGCTGCCGCAGGCAGGGACCAGGTCGGTGTGATCACCGTGATGGTCACCGAGGTAGGTGACGATGGCGACCGACTCGGTCAGCACGAAGTCGCCGTCGACGAGCACGGGAATCTTCTCCTTGGGGTTCAGCGATCGGAAATCGGCGGTCTGGGTCTCGCCGGTACGGGAACCGATCAGGCGGGGCTGGTATTCGAAACCGATCTCGTGTGCCATCCAGTGCGCCCGCAGCGTACGGGCGGTGGCGCCACCCCAGATCTCGCGCAGCGGCTCCTCGAGTGGTGTCACGCGGTCGCTCCGGCCTTCTCTTCCTGATCCTCCTCGGTCCATAGGGAGCCCTGTTCGGCGGCGGATCTGCGGTCGAACCAGGTCATCGATGCCTGCACGCGCTCGTCCACGCTCATGTATGGCTCGTCGAGACTCTCGATCTGCCGCAGCCGCGGCAGCAGCCCCTCCGCATTGGCGATCTGGATGGACAGTCCCGGCCGTGCGTTCAACTCCAGCAGCAGCGGGCCCCGGTTACGATCGATGACCAGGTCGCAGCCCAGGTAGCCGAGCCGCGTGCCTTCGTAGCAGCGGGCGGCCAGGCTCAGCAGTGATGGCCAGTTGGGCACCGCGATGCCTTTCAGCGGCACGTCGGTGTCGGGATGAATGACGAGTACCTGGTTGTGCTGAACGGCGGCCACCGCACGGCCGCTGCCGATGTCCAGCCCGACCCCGACGGCACCCTGGTGCAGGTTGGCCTTGCCGTCGGATGCCTTGGTGGCAAGCCTGAGCATGCCCATCACGGGAAAGCCCTTGAAGACGATCAGCCGGATGTCAGGGACGCCTTCGAAGCTGACCTGCTCGAAGATGTCCGAGGTCTCGACGAGGGATTCGATGATGGCGACATCCGGCCGGCCGCCCAGAGAATGCAGACCGCTGATGATGTTGGTCACGTGACGCTTGACGTCGTTCAGGGTGATGAGGCTGCCGCTGCTCTTTCTGAAGCCATCCGGCGTCCTGCCCCGAATGACGAGGATGCCCTTGCCGCCCGAGCCGCGCGCCGGCTTGATCACGAACTGATTCAGCGAGCTCAGCACGGGCTCAATCCCTTCGATCTCGTGCTGGGTGGTGATCACGTGCAGCAGATCGGGAACGGACAGCCCCATCTTCTGGGCCATCAGCTTGGTCCTGAGCTTGTCGTCCACCAGCGGGTAGTTGGAACGTTCGTTATAGCGGCTGATGTAAGCCACGTTGCGGCGGTTCATACCCAGCACACCGATCCGCCGCAGGGTGAATGGACTGATCCAGCTCACTTTCGCGCAATGGGCCCGAAGCTGGCGAAGCGGCGCAGCTCCAGCAGCCGGTAACCCGTGTAGCGGCCGAGGATCAGCACCATGGCGAGTATCAGCAGGTGCAGCTCGGGAAAGTTGAACGCAAGGTGACGGACGATCTGCTGGTCCATCACCAGGTAGGCGAGCGTCGCGACGAGCAGGCTGCCGCCGCCCTGGAGCAGGACCTCCGGCGGTCCTTCCTCCTCCCAGATGATGGACATCCGCTCTATGGTCCAGGCCATGATGATCATCGGGAAGAAGGTGATGGTGAGACCGCTCATGAGCCCCAGCTGGTAACTGACCACGCTGAATACGGAAATTATGCCGATCACCAGAATCACCAGGGTGGCGATCCGGGCGACGAGCAGCAGGTTCAGGCTCGACAGATACGAGCGGATCAGAAGCCCGATGGATACGACCAGAATGAAGCTCAGCAGTCCCGGTATCAGCTCCGTCTGCAGAAAGGCCAGCGCGATCAGCACCGGCATGAACGTGCCCGATGTGCGGATGCCGACAATGATGCGCATGAACACCACGACCAGCGCACCGACGGGGAGCAGCATGATGAGCTTGAACATGCCCTGCTCGGCGATGGGCAGACTGTAGAGTGACAGCGAAAATCCGGGCGCCCGGATATCGGCGGCCAGCTCCAGCATGGACCGGGCCTGGGAGATCATGGAGAAGGTGACGCGGGAGTTCGTACCGCCGGTCACCTCGAGGACGGAGGGGGTTTCTGTCTGCCAGAGGAGCAGGTTCGCATCATCCGGCACCCGCCCGGTGCCTGTGTGATAGAGATGCCAGATACCCTGGTGCCACACCTGCACGTGCTCCGCGAGTCCCTGCCGCCGCCTGCCGTCTTCGAGCTCCAGTACCTGCACGGTCCGGGCGGCGATCCCCGCCGTGTTGAGCAGTCGCGCGAGCAGGATCGGATCGCTGTAGCGGTCGCGCAGCAGGGAGACGTTCGGATCGGCGGGTCGGCGGTTCATGACGTCGATCAGCTGCACCGCCATGGATTGCGGGTCCGCGGTGATGGGCAGCAGCGTGTCGATGAGCTGAAAGGCCGCGGTCCGATACGGCTCGTCCCAGTGGGGCGCCTCGACGGGACCGTGTGGCGGAGCGGCGTCCACTGCGTGGGCGGGATCCTGAACGAGCGCCAGCTTGAAGAACAGAATCTGCTGACCGGACGCATCGCGTTTGGTCCAGTGAGCGCGGCGCTGAATGCCCTGAGTGGTGATGTTGAACCCGAATCCGGGCGCGGCGCCTGTTTCCTCGATCAGCCGGAAGCCCGACTGCTCCGGAGGCAGCGTCAGATACGTCTGGGTGGCGCCGCCGAGGGCCGTATATTCGACCCTGGCCTCGACCTGCCAGACGGTCTGCTGCTCACCAGGTAGCAGCGGGATCCGGTATGACGCGTGACGGAACGCAGCCGTGCCGATGCCCGCCGCGACAAGCAGGGCGACCAGAAACAGGAAAGGGCCCTGATTCGTCACTTGAGGAGTCTCTGATTAAATCACTGATTTTTCGGCGGGGTGTATCGAGGCTGAACGAATTGCCTGCTGACGTCAACGAGGGTCACGTCGGTGAGGAAGTTGCGACCGAGAATCCACTCGTTCTCCAGATGGGAGCGGTCGGCCAGCGTGAACTCGAAGGTATCCTGGACGTCACCGAGCCGCACGCGCAGCTCGACCACCGGACGACGCGACCCTTCCGGGTCCGCCTGCTGCCGCACACGGGCGTGCCGGACGATGGGCCGTTCCAGGGTTACGGTTTCCTTGTCGCCGATTGGTACGTCGAATCGCACCCAGTCCTCGCCGTCGCGCTCGAAACGCTCCACGTTCTCCGCGTGCACCGAGCTCGACGTGGCGCCGGTGTCCATCCGCGCCACGATGCTGATACCGGGTGGCTCTATCCAGATATGCTCGAGCTCGCCGACGAGCATCTTGTCGGCGGTGACCACCACCCTGGCCACTTCCTTGCACTCGGTCTTCACCGGTTTCGGCTCGGGGCAGCTGACGTGAATCTCGCCAGGCAGCGCTTCCAGCCGGTCTCCGATGACGGCGAGCCGGCTGTCCAGATACTCGGTGCGGTTGACGTCCGCCGCCTCGAGCTGGTCCAGCGTCTGACGCGACGCCTCGATCTGCTGTTCAACCTCGTTCAGCTGGGTCTGCAGCGCGCTCAGTGCGCTCTGGGTTTCGTCCACGACTTCCGTCTGCTGACAGCCGGCCAGAATCATCGCGCCCAGCAGCCATGGGGCTGAGACGGATGCAAAGGCCTGGCGCTTGATCGACAGCATGAAAAAGGAGGCTTTTATGGACAGGGCAGCGGCGTAGTCTAACGACCGCGCGTTGCGTGACAAGCCCGGGCCCGCATCGTGGTATCGCTGGCAGGGCAATGCGATACTGTACATTCATACAGTATCGATCTAGACTGTTCGGTCCCAGCAGGCAGGGACACGGAGTGATGGGTACCACCAGCGACGAGGCTGAAGCGGCGACCACGCGTGGTGTGGTCATCCGGGGCCGGGGCGCGGTATCCAACCGGGACAGCCGCTTTCTGCCAACAGTGTCGATCAGGGAAGCGGATGGCTGGGATCTGGAAGAGCCGCCCGCACCGGATCCGCGGACGACGCTGACCCCGGACAGGACGGTGCAGCTCATCACCCGCAACCGGTCGCCGGATCTGCCCTTCGATCGGTCCATCAATCCGTACAAGGGCTGTGAGCACGGCTGCATTTACTGCTTCGCCCGGCCCACTCACGCCTACCTGGACCTGTCACCCGGCCTGGACTTCGAGACGCGCATCTTCTTCAAGACCGACGTTCGCCGGCGACTGCACGAGGAGCTTTCCTCGAAACGCTACGAGTGCCGACCCATCGCGCTGGGCACGAACACGGATCCCTACCAGCCCGCCGAAAGATCACACGGAATCACCCGCCAGATTCTGGAGATGCTGCTGGAGTGGCGCCATCCGGTCACCATCGTCACCAAGAGCCAGCTGGTGCTGAGAGACCTGGACCTGCTCGGCGAGCTTGCGAGGATGGATCTGGTACATGTCTACCTGAGCGTCACGACGCTGGACCGGCAGCTGAAAACCAGGTTGGAGCCGCGCACGGCATCGCCTTCGGCGAGGCTCAGGGCTATCGAAGGGCTGGCCGGCGCCGGGGTGCCGGTCGGCGCCATGGTCGCGCCTGTGATTCCTTTCGTGAACGACTCGGAGGTAGAAGCCATCGTCGACGCCTGCGCGGCGGCCGGTGCGCGGTCGCTGGGCTACATCCTGCTCCGTCTGCCGCGTGAGGTTGGTCCACTTTTTCAGGAGTGGCTGGCCGAGCACTATCCGCTGAAAGCGGCGCGGGTCGAGAACGCGGTGCGGCAGATGCGCGGGGGCGATCTGTATCGCGCCCAGTGGGGCGAGCGGTTGCGTGGTACCGGTCCCATGGCGGAACTCATAGAGAAGCGTTTCACGCGTGCGCTGGCGAAGCAGGGCATCGAACGGGATGCCAGGCTGGTCGAGCTGCGCACGGATCTTTTCCAGCCACCGGGCTACCAGCACGACCTGTTCTGACTAGCCCCGCCGACCCAGGCGGAATCGGGCGTACAGCAGCAGGCCGATCACGGTCCACACCGTGATGGTCATCCATTCGTGTGGCCATGAGAGGGCCGATGGGCTGCCAGGCAGGTACGCCGTGATCAGAGCCAGGGCCAGCACCACGGCGCCGATCCCGACCGTACGCGGATGGCTCACGCGGAAGGGGCGTTCGAGATCGGGTTCCTTGCGACGCAGTGCCAGGAACGCCATGGGCACGAAGACGTACGCGACGATGGTGGCGAAACCGCCCGCGTTGATCAGCCAGACCAGCACCGTACGCCCGAACAGCGGTGCCAGGCACGACAGCACGCCGATGGCGATGATGCCGACGTAGGGGGTGTGAAAGGTCGGGTGCAGCCGGGCGAACACCGCGGGTACCATGTCGGACTCCGCCAGGGCGTAGAGCAGACGGCTGCCGCCGATCACGAAGGCGTTCCAGCTGGTCAGGATGCCGGCGATGCCACCCAGCACGAGCAGCGTACCGGCAGCGGGATGCCCCCATAGTGACGTCGCCGCGTCGCCGGTGGCCATGCTGCTTTCCTTGAGCGCTGCAATGGGCATGCTGGTCGCGACGGCGAAGCTGATCACGCCGTACCAGAGCACGGCCAGAAACACGGACACCACCAGCAGCAACCCGATCCGGGCCGGAGGCAGGTTGATCTCCTCCGCCGACTGGGGAATCACGTCGAATCCCACCAGCAGCGTCGGCACCATGATGAGCACGGTCAGGATGCCGGTGGCCGGCATGCCGATCCAGGGTCGGGCGTTGTCCATGGTGCCGTACCCCACGGCACCAGCGAGCAGCGCGATGCCCGAGACGACGATGATGGTGAAGGTCACGCTCTGGAACCAGGTGGCAGGCCTGATGCCGATCACGTTGACCACCGTGATGAGGACGGATGTTCCGGCGCCGATGAGCACGAAACCGAGATCCACGTCCGAATCGAACAGCCGCCAGAGGGTGCCGATGCGAATGTGAGGAAACAGATACTCCACTGCCGTGGGCAGGGCGACCGCCTCGAACAGGCAGACGTTCACGTAAGCAAGCAGCAGGGACCAGGTGCAGAAAAACGACCAGCCGGCGCCCAGGCCCCGGTGCGTATAGACGTGCTCGCCACCGGCCTGGGGCATGGCAGCCACCAGCTCGCTGTAGGTGAGACCGATTAGGGCAATGGCGAGCCCGCCGCCGGCAAACGCAAGCACCGTGCCGACGGAACCCGCTTCCGAGACCCAGTAGCCGGTCATCAGCACCCAGCTCCAGCCGATCATCGCCCCGAACCCCAGGGTGATGACGTCCCGGCTCCGCAGCACGCGGTCGAACTTCGGCGTCTCGAGCGGAGCCGCAGGCTTCGTCAGGGGATCGCGATTCATGTGCACAAGGTTGGTAAGATCGGCGTCCGCGGAAGGATACATGAAGGCGCATGCGGCAGTTCGATTTCAGGCACCGGCACAAGTCGTACTTTCTCCGGATCACCGACGACGGCACCCTGGAGCTCTATCTGGACGGCTGCCTCCGCAAGGACAGGCCGAGTACCGGACGCGAACCTCAGTACGTCTGGACGAACGTGGAGCTCGAATGGGAAGAGCACCACTACATCGAAGCGCGCTACTGGTCTTCCACAGACCGGCTGCGGGTGACGGTGAATGGCGACGAGGTCTTCGACGGCTCGGCGGCAGCGCCGACGTCCGGCGCCGCGGAGCCGGCCGCGAAGAAAGCATGACAGTTGAAGGAGATGATGATGGCTGAGTCAGAGCACAGACAACCGGGCGAACCCAGCCGAGCCGACATGCTCGCGTTGCTCGAACGGCAGCGGGAGAACTATCTCGCCGAAGGTGTGGTCAGCGCGGCCAAACGGCGGGACCGGCTGGAGCGCGCCATAGAGCTGCTGAAGATACACCAGGACCGGCTGGTTGCCGCCATGCGCGACGATTTCGGTCACCGGAGTGAGCACCAGTCGCTGTTCACCGATGTGGCCGGCTGCATAGGCCCGCTGCGCCACGCCCAGGCGAACCTCACGAAGTGGATGAAGCCGGAAAAGCGCAAGGTCGGCCCTTTCCCGCTCAACCTGCTGGGGGCGAAGGCGAGGGTGGAGTACCAGCCGCTGGGTGTGGTGGGCGTGATCAGCCCCTGGAATTTTCCGGTCAACCTGACTTTCACGCCGCTCGCAGGCATTCTCGCGGCAGGTAACCGGTGCATGATCAAGCCGTCCGAATTCACGCCTGCCACCTCCGCGGTCATGGCGGAGATCTTTCCCACCGCCTTCGACGAGCTGGAGATCGCGGTGGTCACCGGCGGTCCGCAGACCGGCGCGGATTTCTCGAGCCTGCCATTCGACCATCTGCTGTTCACCGGCGCGACCTCCATTGCCCGGCACGTCATGCGCGCCGCGTCCGATAACCTGGTGCCGGTCACGCTCGAGCTCGGCGGCAAGTCGCCGGTAGTGGTCGGTCGATCTGCGGACATTCAGAAAACCGCGGAAGCCATCATGATGGGTAAGACGCTGAATGCCGGGCAGATCTGCCTGGCGCCGGACTACGTCTTCGTGCCGGAGGAGAAGGTGGATGCCTTTGTGGAATCGGCCGCACGCTCGGTGGAGAAGATGTATCCCACCCTGCTGGACAATCCGGACTACACCTCGGTGATCAACGAGCGCCACTATCAGCGTCTGACCGGTTACCTCGATGACGCGAAGCAGAAGGGTGCCAGGGTGGTGGAGATCAATCCGGCGGGTGAGGACTTCCGCCAGCAGCCGCACCACAAGATCCCGCCCACGCTGGTGCTGAACCCCAGCGACGACATGGCCGTGATGCAGGACGAGATCTTCGGTCCGCTGCTGCCGGTGAAGGGATACGGTGAGCTCGGCGAGACCATCGACTACGTCAACCACAAGCCGCGTCCCCTCGGTCTGTACTACTTCGGTCAGAACCGGGCGGAGGAGGAGCGCGTGCTGACGCACACCACATCCGGCGGTGTGACCGTCAACGACGTGGTGATGCACGTGGCCCAGGAAGATCTGCCGTTCGGCGGGGTTGGTCCTTCCGGGATGGGTGCCTACCACGGCCACGATGGGTTCAGGACGTTCAGTCATGCCAAGGCGATCTTCACCCAGAGCCGGATCGACGTGGCGGCGCTCGCCGGCCTGAAACCCCCGTACGGCGAGAAGATGCTGAAGGCGGTCAGAGCGCAGATGAAATGATGAACGGGTCGACACACTGCTCGACGGAGCGGACGCCGTGAGCGTGACCGCATCCCTCGAAGCTCACGCCTTCGAGCGTGATGGTTATCTTGTCGCGCGGGACCTGTGCCCCGAAGCGCTGCGCACCCGTCTGCTCGACGTATCCCGGCAGCACCTGGATCCGGTGCTGGGACCGGTTGAGTATGAAGCCGACCTGGGTTACCCGGGTGCGCCGGCGAGCCGCCAGGCGGAAGGCGGACATACGGTGAGGCGGCTGCTCAACGCCTTCACCCGGGATCAGGCGTTCCGTGACTGGGCGACGGGAGCCGAGGTGGGCAATCAGCTCCGTGCCCTGTTCGCCGCCTCCACCGGTCAGGCATACGAAGCCGGCGACGTGCTGGTCTCCCAGTGCCATCACAACTGTATGATGACCAAGCATCCCGGCTTCTCCAGCGCCACGCTGTGGCATCAGGACATCCGCTACTGGTCCTTCGACCGGCCGGAGCTCATCTCCGTTTGGCTGGCTCTCGGTTCGGAGACGGCAAGAAACGGCGCGCTCAGCGTGATACCGGGAAGCCACCGGCTGGCACTCGATCGCGGGCGGCTGGATGGTGCCCTGTTTCTGCGCACGGACCTTCCGGAGAACCAGGAGCTCATCGGGTCGGCGGTGCCCGTAGAGCTCGAGCCGGGTGATGTGCTCTTCTTCCACTGCCGGTTGTTTCACGCTGCGGGCATGAATCTCACCGAACGGGTCAAGCACTCGCTGGTATTCACCTATCACGCGGCGGACAACCAGCCCATTCCGGACACCCGTTCGGCGTCGCTGCCGGGTATCCCGCTCAGGCCCTGACGTGGACGACGACGACTTCCTCTCCGCCATGAGCGATGTCGAACCGCTCGATGCGCGGCAGCGGAAGCGGGCCAAGCACCAGGAAGCCCAGCTGGAAGCGCGGCGCGAAATGCCGCGGGAGCTGTCACTCACGCAGCTCGAGCGGCGCTATGCCGCGCTCGGAATCAACCGCACGCCCGATGTCGACCCAAATCCGCTGACCCTCGGCGACGTTGCGCAGGTGGCTCCGCGGGACGTGCTGGAGTGGAAGAAGGATGGCGTGCAGAACGCGGTGTTCTCCCGGCTGAAGCTGGGTCACTACCCGGTGGAAGGTTCCCTGGACCTGCACCGGCTGTCCGTGCGAGAAGCGCGAGAGGCGGTGTACAAATTCTTCCGGCTCGCCGAGGCCCGACGCTGGCGGACGCTGCTCATCGCCCACGGACGGGGCGAACAGAGTGCCATCCCGGCGCGGTTGAAGAGCTATGTGGTGCACTGGCTCTCGCAGATACCGGACGTGATCGCCTATGCCAGTGCGGATCGCCGGCAGGGTGGCACGGGAGCCGTGCTGGTGCTGCTGCGGAAGTCGGCGGCGGCCCGTGAAGAGAACCGCGAGTCCTTCGGCAAGAAGTCCGATCCGGACGGCGGCTGATCGCCACTTTTCAGATGCGCCCCTTGTCGAGCTCCAGCGCGCCACGCGCCAGGTTGAGGCGCAGTACGTCGCTCGCCCCTTCCGCCAGGCGCAGAGACCGGACCTGCCGGTAAAGAGCTTCCAGCGGGTGGCCGACCACCAGAGCGGCGCCGCCGACCAGCTGAATGGCCGTATCGACTGCTTCTCCCACCAGCTCCGTGGTGAAGACCTTGCAGGCGATTCCCTCGTTGACGATGTTCTCTCCGGCGTCTGCCAGTCGGGCGGTCCGGTAGACCATGCTGCGTGCGGCGTACGCCTTGAGACGGATGTCTGAATAGCGCAGGCGCACACCTTCCTTGTCTCCCCGTGGCCGCCCGGTCCGGTCGGGCTGCTTCAGGTGACCGATGAGATAACCGTCCAGCCAGCGCAGCGTACCCACGCCGCTCGCGGCGAAGGCGAGGCGGGTATCGCCGATCTGCCGCAGCGCCCGTGGCAGTCCTTCGCCCGGCCTGCCGATCAGGTGGCCGGCCGGCACACGGACATCGCTGAACTCGAATGCCGCATGGTGGCTGCCATCCAGTGACTGGAACCGGCGGGCCAGATGGACCCCCGGTGCGTTCGTGTCGATGACCAGCATGGCAGGGCCCTGTCCGGGGATCTGCACGAGGGTATTGATGAAATCCGCGTCCGCGCCGCCGGTGACGTAGGATTTCTGCCCGTTCACGACCCATACGTCGCCGTCCGCGACGGCGGAGGTGGGGGCCGGTGCGTCGTCGGGCTCGGTGAACCCGAAGCCGGCCCGCAGCCTGCCTGCCAGCAGGGGTTCCAGGTGGCTGTCGCGGAGCGGTCCCGTTGCTCCTCCCAGCACTCCCGGACCGGGCCCGAACACCGCGTGGGTGAATGGTGCGTTCCTGGCGGCGAGCTCGTCCCGCACGATGCAGAGCGCCAGTGCCCCTGCTTCCGTACCACCGAAGGCCTTCGGCTGAGTCATCGGAAAGAATCCGGCAGCCTTGCTCCGGGCGATCACCTCCGCCCGTGCGGTGGCGGGGTCCTCACCGGCGAGAGGCAGGAGCACCTCCTCGGCGAACCGACCCGCCTGCTCGGCGAGCGCGCGTTGCTCTTCGTTCAGCGTCTCGGGCATTGAGATCCTCCTGTTGACTGGTTTGTCAGAGCCGTGCACTCACAGTGTCGGTGCAACCAGAATCACGACGATGAGCAGGACGCCGATCACCATGGCGCCGAACGCATAGAGAATGAAGGACTCGCGTCGGGCGGCGCGGATGAGCAGCTGCTCGACCTCTTCCCGGGAGCGTGCCGCGGTGGTGGTGGTCAGCCGGTAGCGGGTTATACCGTCCGGCCGTTTCGGCAGCTTCACGAACAGCTCCGGTGTGGCATCCAGCCGTGCGCTCACCTCCTGAAATCCGATACCCGTGTAGCGCGCGATCTGGGTCGGGTGCAGGCCGACGCCCGGATGATCGAGAAAGCACTGATAGATCTGCGCGAGACGGCGCAGCTTGCCCCGGAAGCGGAACCGGATGGGGATGATGCCGAAGATCATGGTCGGCAGTCTATCAACGCGTCGCCAAAAGCGCCGCCCGGACCGGCGCTGGATAACCCTCGACCGTGCGGCCCGGATCTGCAGGATCCAGCGATTCCGCCAGGGATTCGAACGTCATCCAGGGTGTACGGCGCTGCTCCTCCATGCTCGTGGGTGTCACGTCCACCACGTCGACCGAACTGAAACCTGCGGCCTCCAGCCAGGCAGCCAGCCGTTCCACGCGCGGGACCACGCTGACGTTGCGCATCCGCGCGTATCGCCTACCCGGTCCCGGGATCAGGTCCGGGCCGTCCGTCACTACCAGCGACTCGAGCAGCAGTCGGCCGCCCGGCCTTACGTGCCGATGGAGCTGCGCCACGTGGGCGGCAGGATCCGGGCGGTGATAGATCACGCCCATGGAGAGCACCACATCGAAGGTGAGGTCGGGCAGGATCTCGAACGGCACGGGCAGCAGCAGGTTCTGACGCCCGACAAGCGGGGCCACGTAACGGGAAATGGCCAGATGCTGCATATAGAAGAGCACCGAGGGATCCACACCCAGGACCCGCCCGGCGCCTGCGGACAGAGCACGCCAGCCGAAGTAGCCGTTGCCGCAACCCACGTCCAGCACCGTGGCACCCGTGAGCACACCCAGGCTGTCGGCGATCCGGCGCCACTTCCAGTCCGAACGCCACTCGGTGTCGATGTGCACACCGAAAAGCTCGAACGGGCCCTTGCGCCAGGGATGCAGATCCGCCAGAGCCGTCTCGAGGAGCTGGCGGTCACTGGGGGTCAACGGACCGGCTACACCGACCCGGTCAGCGAGGCTCACCGTCTCGCCAGCCAGTTCGGGCAGCCTGCCGAGCGCGTCGGTCCAGCGCTCGAGATCGCCATGCCCGGCGAGTCGTGCCGCTGCCGCGTCGAGCAGCGCCGGCCAGCCGGGATGGTTGCCGAATTCGGCGGGCACCCGCTGTACGGCCAGCAGCCCGGCAGCGGTCAGACGGTCGGCAGCCATGGCGGTCAGGCTCTGGCAGCGAACGCGGCCCAGTTCAGGCACCGGAACCAGACGTGGACCTCCCGAAATCCGGCGGCCTCGAGTCGCGCCACGTGGGACTCGACGGTATCCGTGATCAGCACCTGTTCCAGCGCCGTGCGTTTCTGGCTGATCTCCAGGTCGGAGTAACCATTGGCCCGCTTGAAGTCCTCATGGGCGGCCCGATTGAAGGCCTCGGTGGCGTCGTCGTCGGCGTGCACCTTCTCGGACAGCAGCAGCAGACCCCCGTCCTGCAGGCAGCCGCGGATCCGTTCAAGCAGTGGTGCGCGGTGCTCCGGCGGCAGGAACTGCAGCAGCCAGTTCATGATCACGGCACGCGCGGGCTCGAACGGCAGGGTCGAGACGTCGGACTCCACGAAACGCACACGTGGATCCCGTACGGTGCTGCGGGCCTGGTCGAGCATGGCCGCGGAGTTGTCCACCGCGACGATGGACAGATCCGGCACCGTCATGCCGAGCGAGGCAAGGGCGTGCAGGACGGCGAGCGTCGTCGCACCCAGGGAGCAGCCCAGATCGTAGATGCGTGGAGAATCGATGCCCGCAACCGCGCGGGCCGCCAGCAGCCCCGTCATAGGTACGACGAGCTCGTAGCCCGGTACGGAGCGACGGATCATGTCCGGAAACACCGCCGCCACCGTCTCGTCGAAGACGAAATCGACGATGTGCGTGCGCGGCTCGCTGAATACCTGGTCTCTGGCCATAACAATTCGGTAAAACTGGCGTGATATCCTCGCCGATCCGGCGGTTGCAGCCCATCGGCCGCAGCCGCGAAGAGTCGGGTTGCTTAAGTGTAGGCCACGAGGTACTCCTCGGCACGCCCGGATCAGGGTGCCGAGGAGCAGGACGCCAGATGGAAGTAGATCTGCAGAATCCCGAGCTTTACATCAACCGCGAGCTGTCCCTGCTCGAGTTCAACCGGCGTGTGCTGGCGCAGGCCCAGGACGAAGATGCGCCGCTGCTCGAACGGCTGCGCTTCCTGACTATCGCGAGCTCCATTCTCGACGAGTTCTTCGAGATCCGGGTGGCCGGACTCAAGCAGCAGGAAGCGGTCGGAGCCAGTCAGCGCGGGCCCGACAACCTGTCGCCTTCCGAGCAGCTCAGACAGATCAGGCTGGTGGCCGAAGAGCTGATCGCCGAGCAGTACCGGGTGCTCAACGAGGTGCTGATCCCGAAGCTCGACATCCAGGGCATCCGGTTGCTCGAAGCCACGGACTGGAACGACAAGCAGCGGCAGTGGCTGAAGCGGTTCTTCAGGAAGGAGATCGCGCCGGTGATGAGTCCCATCGCGCTCGATCCGGCGCACCCGTTTCCGCAGCCGCTGAACAAGAGCCTCAACTTCATCGTCACACTGGAAGGCCAGGATGCCTTCGGCCGGCAGATCGGCCGCGCCATCGTTCACGCGCCCAGAGCATTTCCTCGGGTGGTGCGGTTGCCGGACAACGTCTCCACCTCGCCCTACGAGTTCGTGCTGCTCTCGTCCATCATCGAGGCTCACGTGGGAGGCCTGTTCCCCGGCATGACGGCGACCGGCGCTTACCCGTTCCGCGTTACCCGCAACAGTGATCTGTTCGTCGACCTGGAGGAGGTGGACGACCTGCTTCGTGCGGTGGAAGGGGAACTCTCTTCCCGACGCTATGGAGATGCTGTCCGACTCGAAGTGGACGTCGACTGCCCGGACGACCTGGAAGCGTTCCTGCTTGCCCAGTTCCGCCTCAGCCGGGACGACGTCTATCGCTGCCACGGTCCCGTGAACCTGATGCGGCTGGCCGCGGTGCCGGATCTGGTGGACCGGCCGGAGCTGAAGTATCCGGGCTTCACGCCCAGCGTGCCGGAACGGTTCAAGAACGCGAGCGATCCCTTCGAAGCCATCCGCGATGGTGACATCCTGGTGCACCATCCCTTCGAGTCCTTTGCGCCGTTCATCGAGTTCCTCCGCCAGGCTGCAGCGGATCCTCAGGTACTGTCCATCCGGCAGACGCTGTACCGCACCGGTCCGGACTCCGCCGTGGTGGAGGCACTCACCCGGGCGGCGGCAAACGGCAAGGAGGTGCTGGTGGTCATCGAGCTCCGGGCGCGGTTCGACGAGGAGGACAACATCGAGCTGGCCAACCACCTGCAGCGCGTCGGCGCGCAGGTGGTCTATGGCGTGGTGGGGCACAAAACCCATTCCAAGATGAGCATGGTCGTGCGCCGCGAAGGACGAACGCTGGTCCGTTACGTGCACCTCGGCACGGGCAACTACCATCAGCGTACGACACGGCTGTACACGGATTACGGGCTCTTCACCCGGGATGCGGACTTCGGCGAAGACGTGCAGCAGATCTTTCAGCAGCTCACCTCCATGGGCAAGGCAGGCAGGTTGAAGAAGATGCTGCAGTCACCGTTCACCCTGCACCGGACGATGCTTTCCCTGATCGAGCGGGAGGCGATTCACGCAGCTGAGGGCAAGCCGGCTTACATCTTCGCCAAGATGAATTCGCTGGTGGAACCTCAGGTGATTCAGGCGCTGTACCGGGCGTCCCGTGCAGGCGTGAAGATCGAGCTGGTGGTGCGCGGCATCTGTGCATTGCGGCCCGGGGTCAAGGACGTGTCGAGCAACATCCGGGTCCGGTCGGTCGTCGGGCGGTTTCTCGAGCATACCCGGGTCTTCCACTTCGAGAACGACGGGGATCCGCTGCTGTATCTATCCAGCGCAGACTGGATGGGGCGCAACTTTTTCAACCGGGTCGAGACCTGCTTTCCCATCGAGGATCCCGCCATCAGAAAACGCATCCTGCGGGAGTGCCGGTTGTACCTCACGGACAACGCACAGGCGTGGGTGCTGAACGCAGACGGCAGCTACCAGAAGCTCACACCGGGATCAGCGGGCCGCAAGAGCGCCCAGGAGACGCTGCTGCAGGAGCTTGGGGACTGATGCGTCAGGCGATCGTGAGGTCGTAGCCGACGGTTTTCAGATAGCTGGCTTCCTGCTCCAGGTCCAGCTCGGTGAGCGGGTGGTGGCCGAGCCAGCCCGACGGCAGTTCGAGGCGTATTTTCGTGTCCTTCACGTTGAGCTGCACGTGGGGCAGAGGCTCGCTGGTCCGACCACGGTGCAGCACCACGCTGATCCTGAGCAGCACGGCCAGGTGCAGGATCCGTTCTGAGAGCGTGAACTCCTCGATGGGCAGCTTGCGGCGATGAACGCGGACCAGGGCGGCCAGCAGGTGCTGATCCAGTCGGGAGAAGCCGGGCATGTCCATGTTCAGCAGCAGGTAGCCGCCATGCTTGTGGTACTGGCTGTGAGCAATGTCCATGCCGATTTCGTGCAGGTCCGCAGCCCAGGACAGGAGCAGCTTGTCCGTCGGCTCCATCAGATCCCAGGCAACCGCGACCTGGGCCAGCAGGGACAGGGCCGTTTCCCGGATGCGCCGCGCGTGCGTCGCATCGATGTGGTATCGGCTGACCAGGCTCTGCACGGTCGACTCGCGTACGTCCTGGTGCTGTACGCGGCCCAGCAGATCGTAGATCAGTCCCTCGCGCAGCGCCCCGCTGGTCGCGTGCATTTCCCGCACCCCGAGGGACTCGAAGATGCCGATCAGAATACTCAACCCTCCGGCGAATACGGGTGCACGCTCCCCGGGCAGTCCCGGCAGGTTGACCTTATCGATCTGCTTGGCATCGATCAGGGTCTTGCGGATGGTTTTCAACCCTTCGAGGGTGATCGGTGTGGTGGTCCCCGGTTCGAGCTGGCTGATGATGTCCTGTACCGCCAGAATCGTGCCGGATGCGCCGATGGCAATGTCCCATCCCGCTTCCCGGAAGGGCAGCTCGAGCGGCTCCAGTTCCTGTCGTGCGATATTGATAGCGGTCTTGAACTGTCCCGCGCGTAGCCGCCCGTCTGAGAAGCACCGCTTGGTCATGCCGACACAGCCCATGTGCAGACTCTCCATGACCTCCGCGCGGAAGCGACGGCCCAGAATCAGCTCGGTACTGCCGCCGCCGATGTCCACCACCAGCCGTCGCTCTGCTGTGTCTTCCAGTGCATGGGAAACCCCCAGGTAGATCAGACGGGCTTCCTCGCGACCGGAGATGATCTCCACTTCCGTACCGAGGATGCGCTCAGCCTCGTCGAGAAAGGATCGGGCGTCGCTCGCTCTGCGCAGGGTGGAGGTACCGACGACACGGATGTCCTCGGGTGCAAGCCCTCGCAGTCGCTGACTGAATCGAACCAGGCAGTCGAGGGCTCGCGAAACCACTTCCGGGTTGAGGGACTTGTTGGCTTCGATACCGTCGGCGAGACGGACCATCTCCTTGATCCGGTCGAGCACCTGTAACCTGCCGTTGGACTCCTGCGCGACCAGCAGGTGGAAGCTGTTGGAGCCGAGGTCCAGTGCGGCGAGCTGTCGCTCCCGGGCATCGGGCTGGTCGGATCGTTCGGGACTGACTGGGCTGAATTCAGCCATGTTGGAGGCAGTCCGACCGGTCCGGAGTGCCCTGCCTACCGTGTGAATGCCTGGCCGTCATTGTAGTGGGGGGAACCGGGCTGTAAACCTGGCCTCAGCGCGGACGATTTCAGCCGGCATCGTAAATGGACGGCGGCAGCGGACAGTCGAGCGCCGCAGCAATCCCCTGCAGCAGAGCACCTTCGGTTCCGGAAACGTGGCCATCGGCCGTCACCGTGGCGGCGCAGGCCTTGATGATCTTCGGCTTGGCCAGGGGTTTGAGCTTTCGGACCTCCCGGAGGGCCGCATTGAGGCGGGTGAAATTCTCGTCCGCTCGCTCATCGAACGTCAGCAGATGTGATCCCCGCAGATTCAGCATCTGCATGCCGGCCTCGAATGCGGCCGCGCCGGCCTCGGGATTTTTCTGCCCGAACCGGGCGAGGGTGCTGAGCACGGTGGTGACCTCGTCTGCCACCTGCTCGATGCGGCCATAGCGGGACCGGACGCGTCGCGGTCCCTCGAAGTGAGGCGTCAGTTCCTGCACCAGCAGCCGGTGCAGGACCCACTCCGGCAGGCTGATGCGCTGGTCCATCTTCACCAGCTCCACCAGGTTGCCGACGAACCGGTCGTACTGCGCCCTGGACAGCGCCTTGAGCGCCGGCATGGCCATCTCCACGAGCGCCAGGCGTCTGGGCAGGTCCATTCCGACCAGCGGTGTCATGAGGCGGGCGGTGTAGGCGGGTACGCCGTTTTCCGCCGCCTGCTGCAGGTGTGCAAACTGCCGCTCCTGCAGCGGCGGCTCCGGATCGAGCAGCATCGCGTAGACGAGACCGCGGGCACCCCAGGGATCGTGTGCCGCATCCTTCAGCGTCGGGTCGATGGTGGCGATCAGGGTCTGTGCAGCGGTGAGGCCGGTCCTGTCCAGCGTGCCGACCCGCTCGGCGACCTGCTCGGGGTCCGCACCGAGTGTCACGCTGCCCGCGGCTATGGCCGCGAAACCCGGTGCGACCCCCGGGGCGGCGCGCGTCGCCTCCTGCTCGGAAACCGCTGCGGAAATCGGCGGGACCAGGGGGTAGATGCCGTCCCACCCCGGGTCGATGGCCCGGATCCGTTTTTCGAGAGGCGGGTGGGTGGCGGTGAGCGGATTCAGAAACAGCTCGCGCACCTGACCGAAGAACATGTGGCTGGCCTCGGTGGCTGCAGGCTGGCGAATCGTGCTGCCCAGGCTGTAGCCGCCGATCTTCTTCAGGGCACCGCCGATACCCGGCGGATTGCGGGTGAACTGCACGGCTGCCGCATCCGCCAGGTACTCCCGCTGACGGCTGACGGCTGCCTTGATCAGATTGCCGAAGAAGGTGCCACCATAGCCGATGACAAGCAGGCCGACGCCCAGTAGCAGAACCGGCATCGCGTTACCGCCGCTGCTTCGGCGACTACCGCCGAAACGCACCCCTCGCAGGATGCCGTAGCCCACCATGCCGAGAAACAGAATGCCGTGCAGGACGGCGATCAGCCGCAGGTTGATGGTGGTGTCGCCGTTCAGGATGTGGCTGAACTCGTGGGCGATCACGCCCTGCAGCTCGTCTCTGGTGAGCAGCTCAACGGTGCCCTGATTCACGCCGATCACCGCGTCCTCGGGGGTGAAGCCGGCGGCGAAGGCGTTGATGCTGGATTCGGGGATCAGGTAGACGGGGGGCACCGGCACGCCGGAGGCGATGGCCATCTCTTCCACCACGTTCAGCAACCGCCGTGTATTGCCACGGGTGCTGTCGTAGGTGAGCAGCTGACCGCCGAGCGACTCGGCGATGATCCGGCCGCCGCCGCGGATCATCAGGTATTTGTAGAGGATGGCAACCCCGACGATGCCGATGACGCCGAGCGAGATGAAGATCCAGGTCTCGGTGGGCAGCGCAGCGAGGAGTCCGGTGACACCCTGTGGCTGGACATATCCATAGCCGCGGGTCGATACGTAGACAATCGCCACCAGCAGGTTCGTCAGCAGGATGAGGCTCAGCACCGCGGCGCCGAACAGCACCGCCAGACGCACAGTCTTCTTCCGCGCGTCGTCCTGCGCCTGAAAGAAATTCACCGACCTGTCCCGGTCAGGGGCGGTGCGGTCAGTTGAAGGAGACCTTCGGAGCGGCCTGCATGGCTTCCCGGTCTTCGTACTCCAGAAGCTCCGCATCCTCCGAGTGGCCGAAGAAACTGGCGAACAGCACAGGTGGGAACGTCTGCTTGTACGTGTTGTATTCGGTGACTTGGTCGTTGTAGGCCTGGCGCGAGAATGCCACCTTGTTCTCGGTGCTGGTCAGCTCCTCGGAGAGCTGCATCATGTTCTGATTCGCCTTCAGGTCCGGATAGGCTTCCATGACCACGGAGAGCCTGCCGAGCGCGCCGGTCAGGGCACCTTCCGCGCTGCCGAGCGCCTTGATCGCGTCCGCGTTGGTGGGATCGGCGGCGGCCCGTTCGAGACCGGCCAAGGCCTGGTTACGGGCGGTGATGACCGCCTCCAGGGTCTCGCGCTCGTGGCTCATGTAAGCCTTGGCGGTTTCCACCAGGTTCGGGATCAGGTCGTAGCGCCGCTTGAGTTGTACCTCGATCTGGGAGAACGCGTTCTTGAAGCGGTTTCTGAGCGCGACGAGCCTGTTGTAGATCGCCGCGATCCAGAATACGACCGCCGCGACGACGACCAGTACGATGATGGTTTCCATGGTTGTGCTTTCCTCTCCTTGTTGTCCGGGCGTTGTTCAGTCGGGCAGACCCAGTACCCGCTTTGCGATGACGTTCAGCTGTACTTCGCTGGTACCGCCCTCGATGGAGTTCGCCTTGGAGCGCAACCACTGACGGGTGGTGCCGAGCTCCCGCTCTTCGAAGCCACCGCCGTCCCAGCCGAGACTCTGCGTGCCCATGATGTCGAGCAGCAGCTCGTACTTGCGCTTGTTCTGCTCCGTGCCGTAGTACTTGAATATGCTGGCCAGATTGCCGTCGGCGCGGCCGCTCTTCGCCTCCTCACCGGCCCGCTGCAGCGTGAACTGGAACGCACGGTCGTTCATGCGGTGACTGGCGAGGTGCTCGCGTAAAGCCGGGTCTGCGATGCGCCCATCAGCGCTGCCAATGTACTGACGGGCTACGTCTTCCAGGTTTCTGCCGGAGCCGCCCAGGGCCGAGTTGCCACCGATGCCGGAGATCATCTGGCGCTCGTGCTGCAGCAGACGCTTGGCGATGGTCCAGCCCCGATTCAGCTCACCGACCAGCTGATCCTTCGGCACCTTCACGTTATCGAAGAAGGTCTGGCAGAACGGTGACGCGCCGCTGATCAGACGGATGGGCGACGTCGACACACCTTCGGAGGCCATGTCGAACAGCAGGAAGCTGATGCCTTCGTGCTTCGGCGCGTTCGTGTCGGTGCGCACCAGGCAGAAGATCCAGTCCGCGTGATCCGCATAGGACGTCCAGATCTTGGAGCCGTTCACCAGGTAGTAATCACCCTTGTCCTCCGCCTTGGTCTGCAGGCCCGCCAGGTCGGAGCCGTAGCCCGGCTCGGAGTAACCCTGGCACCAGCGGATCTCGCCGCGGCAGATGGGCGGCAGGTAGGTGAGTTTCTGCTCGTGGGAGGCGAACTCGAGCAGTGCCGGGCCGAGCATCCAGATGCCGAAGCTCGACAGGGCCGGGCGTGCGTGTATGCGGCGGAGCTCCGACTCGAGTATGCGGGCCTCGTCCGCGTTCAGACCACCGCCGCCGTACTCCGCCGGCCACGTCGGGCAGGTCCAGCCTCGTTCGGCCATGCGCTCGAGCCACAGCTTCGAGTCGGGATTGACGAACGTTTCCCGGCGTCCGCCCCAGACCGTTTCCTCCTCCGGCATGGGCGTGCGCATGGACGGTGGACAGTTGGCCTCCAGCCAGTCGCGTGTCTCCTGCTGAAATCCGGCCAGATCGGACATGATGCTTCCCTTCGCATGGCGCATGGTCAGGGGCGGATTCTAAAGCAAAGGGCCGGGAGGATCAGTGGACCGGGTGAGGCGTGATCCGCGGTGCCGGTTGGTCGGCGGCCAGGTGCTGCGTATAGTCAACCGTTTTCCGCAGGACGACTTCACATGCCCGATATCGATCCTCAGGTGTTCCGGCAGACCATGGGACATTTCTGCACTGGGGTGGTGGCCGTAACCGCATGTCTGGACGGCACGCCGGTCGGATTTGCGGCCCAGTCCTTCGTCTCCCTCTCGCTGACGCCGCCGCTGGTCGCGTTCTGCCCGGCGAAGACCAGCACCAGCTGGCCGAAGGTCCGGGCATCGGGCAGCTTCTGCATCAACATGCTGGCAGCCGATCAGCAATCCGTATGCGACGCCTTTGCCCGCTCGGGCGGCGACAAGTTCGCGGACCTGTCCTGGGTCCCTGGTATTGCCACCGGAGCGCCAGTGCTGGCGCAGGTTCTGGCCAGCGTGGAGTGTTCGCTCGAGGCCGAGCACGATGCGGGTGATCACACCATCGTCGTGGGTCGGGTCCAGGCTCTGGAGGTGCAGGCGGATCGCCCGCAGGGACCGCTGCTTTTCTACCGAGGTGGTTACGGAAGCTTCGAGGCACTGGCCTGATCGGCAGTGCCTCGCTGCCTACCACGTCAGCTCAAACCGGTCACCGGCAGCGCCGCGCCGTGGATGGGCGTCGCCGCATCGGACGCGAGGAAACCGATGACCGCCGCCATGGCGTCGGGTGTCACCCAGCGGGAGAAGTCCGCGTCCGGCATGTCCGCACGGTTGCGCTCGGTGTCGATGATGGAGGGCAGTACGCAGTTGACGTTGATACCCTTCGTCTTCAGCTCGTCCGCCATGGCCTCGGTGAGCCGGATCACCACGCTCTTCGAGGCGCTGTAGGCACCCATCCGGCCGACACCGTGCTGGCCCGGCCCGGCGCCGACGTTGATGATCCGACCGCCGCCCTGCTCGAGCATGACGGGCACCACCGCCCTGGCCATGTTCAGTACGGTGTGGGCATTGAGGTTCATCAGGAAGTTCCAGGTCTCGGCCGTCGTCTCGTGCACCGCCTCGCCCATGGCGAAACCACCGGCAATGTTGGCGAGCACGTGAATGGGACCGAGTTCCTTGCCGATGGCCGTGACGGCCGCATGACAGGCGGCCGCGTCCGTCAGATCCGGGGTGCCGCTGAAGTGGCCATTGTGCAGCTTGATCACATCCAGCTGCGCGATACGCGCACCACGCTCGGCGAAGTATCGCACCAGCGCGCTGCCGAGCGCGCCGGCGGCACCGGTAACCACGACGACCTTGTCTTCGAACTCGCTCATCACTGGAAGGCGTCCCTCACGCGGATTCGGCCAGCGCTTCCAGCACGGCCCAGTGCAGGTCGCCGAACTGACCGTTGGGATTCACGGGCTGCACGCAGACGTGGGTGGCCCCGGCATCGAAGTGGGCCTGGATACGGGCCTGGATGGCCTTCAGGTCGCCCCAGGCGAACGTCGCGTCGATGAAGCGGTCGCTGCCGCCGTTCTCGAAGTCCGCCTCGGTGAGACCCATGCGCAACCAGTTGTTCCGGTAGTTGGGCAGCCCCGTGTAGATGGAAGCCACTGGCCTCGCCAGAGCCCGGGCCTTGTCCGGATCGGTTTCGAGAATGATCTTCTGCTCCACGCACAGCAGCTTGTCGGGACCGAGGATTTCCCGGGCCATGGCCGTGTGGTCGGGAGAAACGAAGTAGGGGTGAGCTCCGTCCGTGGCATCGCGGGCGAGCTCCAGCATCTTCGGACCGAGTGCTGCGATCACCGTGGTGGGCTTCTCGGCCGGCTGGATACCCTGATAAGGCGCGCTGGCCATGCCGGCCAGGTATCTCCGCATGGTGGCCACCGGCGGGCCGTAGTCGAGCCCGCGCACGCCTTCCACCAGCGGCTTGTGCGACACCCCGAGGCCCAGCAGGAACCGACCGTTCGACTGCTCGTTGAGCGCGTTCTGACCCGCCAGGGTGACGCCGGGCTCCCGGTGATAGATGTTGGCGATACCGGTGGCCACGTTCAGTTTCTTCGTGTTGGCGAGCAGCCAGCTGGCGTGCACGAAAGGGTGCCGGCCAACGGTTTCGGGAATCCACAGCGTGCCGTAGCCCAGCGACTCGATCCGCTGCGCCGCTTCCGCGGCGGCCGGCGCCGGCAGCGCCTCCAGGAAATACCATACGCCCAGCCTGCCCGTATCCATGCGTCCTCCTCGTTCCTTGAATGAAACCCGCAGCCGGTGTCGGCTCAGCGGCCCAGGAAGTTGCCGGGGCGGCGTTCGGCCACCGCGCGGATGCCCTCCGCCGCGTCCTCGGTGGCCCGGAGCCGCTGCTGCTCGGCAAGCTCGTGCTCCGTCGCAGTGGCGACCGCTTCGGCCAGGCCGTTGCGCAACGTTGCACGTACGGAAGCCACTGCCAGCGGGGCGTTCTCTGCCACCTCCCGGGCGAGGCGCGTTGCAGCCGCCCGCAGCTCGTCCGGCGCCACGAGCAGATCCACCAGTCCCATGGCGAGCGCTTCCTCGCCGGTCACACGGCGCCCGGTGAGCAGCATCAGTGCCGCCTGCTGCTCGCCGATCAGACGCGGCAGCGTCACCGACAGGCCGAATCCCTGATGAATGCCGAGCTTGACAAAGTTCGCCGCGAAACGGGCGTCGGCTGTCGCGACACGGAAGTCGGGCACCATGGCAAGGCCGAGCCCGCCGCCGATGGCGGCGCCCTGGATGGCGCCGATGATGGGTGTTCTGTTCGCGAACAGGCGCGCGGCTTCTCGATACAGAATTCCGGTGGTGTTCCTGAAGCCTTCCTCGGTAAAATCGCTGCTTCCGGAATCGTCGTCCTTCCCTGAGCCGAAATTCGCTCCGGCGCAGAAATGCTTGCCCTGAGACGCCAGCACGATGGCGCGGCAGTCCGGGTCCTCGTCCGCTGCATCGAACGCATCTGCAATCTGTCGGATCAGACTGTGATCGAAGAAGTTTGCGGGCGGCCGTCGTATCTCCACGGTGGTGACGTTGGCGTCACTGGTCACGGCGATATCGGTGTAGGTCGTCATCAGCATCCCCCTCTGGCTATGACAGACTGTGACTGACTCGAGCGGGTGCCGTGGTTCTGCATGAGCCGACGTGCCGCATCGGAGAGCGGGGAATACTAGCAGCGAGCGTGAGGTTGCGCACCACGGTGACCGAGGAATCCGATTCAGAACGAAGCCGGCGGGAATCGAACCACCCGGGGTCTGCGGCGCAGCCCACCGACGGCGAGGCGCGGGATGAATTCAACGTCCTGCCAAGCCGCAAGGACGAGGCGCAGGCGGAGGCGGACCGGTCCGTTCAGGGTCTACCTTCGATGGGCGAGCGGCCCGGCATCTGGCAGCTCGCCTTTCCTTCCATCCTCGGCAACCTGTCCTTCACCCTGGTCGGCATGGTGCAGACCAAGTTCATCGGTGAGCTCGGCTCCCAGGCCCTCGCCGCGGTCGGCGCCGGGCAGCGGGTGTTCTTCGCCATGCAGGCTGTGCTGATGGCGGTCAGTGCGGGCACCACGGCACTGGTGGCCAGAGCCTGGGGTGCGGGTGACTATCGGGAAGCGAGCCGGGTCACCATGGCTTCGCTGGCGCTGGCCGGCATGCTCTCGCTGGGTGTGACGGTGTTCGGTCTGCTGTTCGCTCCGGCGGTGGCCGGCGTCTTCGGCCTCGATCCCCATACCCTGGAGATGGCGTCGGGGAACATCCGCTGGCTCTCGGTGTTCAATCTGGCCTTCGCCGTGAACTTCATCCTGAGCGCTGCGCTGCGGGCATCCGGAGATGCGTGGTCGCCGTTGTGGATCAGCGGCGGTGTCAACGTGATCAACATCCCGCTGCTCTACCTGTTCGTGTTCGGTGCGTACGGCTTTCCACAGATGGGCGTGGCCGGTGCGGCGGTGGCTGCGGGCCTCTCGTTTACCGCTGGTGCGCTCACGCTCATCGTTCTCTGGGTGAAGCAGAAGTTCCGGGTCAAGCACGTCGGCGGTGGCTGGTGGCGCAGGGAGCGGCTGAAGCGGCTGCTCGACATCGGCTACCCGGCGGCCGTCGAGCAGGGGGTATTTCAGCTCGGCTTCTTCGCCTTCCTCATGCTGATCGGCAACTTCTACGGAACGGAGGCTTTTGCTGCCTATAACATCGGCGTGAACGTGCTGCAGATCTGCATGACCGTGGGATTCGGTTTTTCCATTGCCGGCTCCACGCTGGTGGGCCAGCATCTGGGCGCAGCAGACCACGACGGCGCTACCCGGAGCGGCTGGCGTTCCATGTGGCTCGCCATGGTGGCCATGGGCGCGCTGGGCGGTCTGATCATGTTCTACGCCCGACCCCTGACGCTGTTCTTCATCGGCGACGACCCGGTGACGGTGCAGCGGACCGTGGAGTTCATCTACCTGCTCGGCGCGATGATGCCGCTGCTCGCGGTGGACTTCTCCATCGGCGGCAGCCTGCGGGGTGCCGGTGACACGCGTTTTCCGCTGCTGGCGACGATGTTCAGCCTGATCGGTATGCGATGCGGGCTGGCGGCGCTTGCGACCTGGATGGGGCTGCCCGTGGTCTGGGTGTACGCTGCCCTGGTGGGGGACTATATGGTCAAGGCGAGCATGCTGATATGGCGCTTCCAGCGCGGCCGCTGGAAGACCATAGTCACCATGGACGAGCTGCGTAAGAGTGCGGTCTGATCATGCCGGAGCTGCCGGACCTCACCGTCTACCTGGAGCACATACAGGCACGCGTCGGCGGTGAGCAGCTCACCGGCATCCGTCTGTCGAGCCCGTTTCTTCTGCGCACCGTGACCCCGTCTGTCGACGAGGTCACCGGTCGCCGGCTAACCGGCGTGCAGCGGCTGGCGAAGCAGCTCGTGCTGTGCCTCGAGGAGGACTACTATCTCGTCATCCATCTAATGATCTCCGGACGCCTGCAGTGGGCAACCCCGGGTGCGCCCGTTCCGAAGCGCATCGGTCTCGCTGCCTTCGACTTCGAGTCGGGCACCATCCTCTTCACGGAAGTGAGCAAGAAAAAGCGGGCATCTCTGAAGCTGGTCCACGGTCGCACCGATCTGATGGCACTGAATCCAGGTGGGCTGGAAGTGCTGGACATCGACCGGGCGACTTTCGCAGCTCAGCTGGAGCGGTCCAATCACACCCTCAAACGTGCCCTCACTGACCAGCACGTGTTCGCCGGGATCGGCAATGCCTATTCTGACGAGATCCTGCTGCGTGCACGGCTCTCGCCGTTCAAACGACCGGCCAACCTGACGGCGGACGAGCTGGACGTCCTGTACTCGGCTTGTTGCGATGTGCTCACGGAGTGGACCGCCAGGCTGCGGGCCGAGGCCGGAGACGTCTGGCCGAAGAAGGTGACGGCATTTCACGAGGCAATGGCGGTGCACGGCAAGTACCGACAACCCTGCCCCGTATGTGGTGCGCCCGTGCAGCGCATCGTTTACGCGGAGAACGAGGCCAACTACTGCGCTCGCTGTCAGACTGGCGGTCGGCTGCTCGCGGACCGATCCCTGTCCCGACTGCTTAAGGACAACTGGCCGAAGCGTCTGGAGGATCTGGAGTAGCTCGAGATCAGGCGGGATCCGGGCGCCGGGTCTGGCGGATACGGGTGGAGGACGCCGGGCTTCGGAACGTGTCGGCATCAACGCCGGTGGTCAGCTCCAGCAAGGCGTCGGGCAGCTCGCGGGCAACATCCTCGAGCACCTTGAAGCTGCCGTCCATCTCCCGGCCGAAGGCCAGATAGCGGGCACCGTACTCGGCCAGTTCCTGGAGCGCTTCGTCGCGGAGCGCCGGACTGCCGTAATAACGCGGATCGGCGATGCGCACCAGGGTGTCGAGGCCGACGACGAAGATCGCGTCGCGGAAGCGCCGGGCCTTCTCGATGAACGTGGGTAGTCTTGTCAACCAGACAGGCCTGTCGAACTGCGAGAGCCGCTGCTCGATCTCGCGGTAGTCGAGGAAGGGCTTGTCCACGTTGGCCACGGACAGCTCGTAGGCACCCGCCCTGCCGGTGATGGACTCGGCGATCCGGAGCATCTCCCGATGTCCTTCGTGCAGCGGATTGAACGCGCCGGGCAGCAGCAGATCACCGGCATGGGGACGGGTCACCACCGCCTGCTCGTCGCCGAGCAGCAGGGCCTGCCATGCCGGTTTACCCGCCGTATGCGTGACCGTCACTTCGCCCGTTACGCCAGCCAGCTCGAGCACGTGGCCGAGCTTGGCCCACAGCGCTTCGGTCAGGGCAGTCTCTTCCTCGTCCCGGTCCCCAGCGAAAGTCCAGAACGCCGTCCAGGTTCCATCGAGGGTCTGAATGGCCGCGTGGGCGCGATGCTCCCCCCGCTTGGTCCGGTCCGTGGCGAGGCTCGCCGTGCACGCCAAACCGAACGGAAGGGCGGCGCCGAGCTTTCTTGCCTGAAGGAAGGCGGTCATGGCCATCGCCCGGGCGGTGGCTTCCGAGCACGCCTGATCGGGCATGCCACCCAGCAGCTCTGCCATGGCCGCGGCGGCGTAAGGTATGCGCACATCCAGCACCGTACGCGACGCGCCGGGGGTCGTCAGCAGCTCGCTCACCAGGGCGGTGCCGCCACCGGCAAGGTAGAACACGCCCTGCCAGGGTGTGTCGTGCAGCAGTGCTGCCCGTTCGCTCATGCGGGTCCGTTGTCCAGACTTGTCATTGGCGCTCAGTCGGCGAGAAAGCTGCGCACCAGCGCGAGAAACTCGTCCAGCTGGTCGTGATGCACCCAGTGACCGGCGTTCTCAATGTTCGCCACCGTTGCATTCTGAAAGTAAGCAGCTCGGCCGTCCTTTCCCGGGTCGGAAGCCCAGGATTCGGTGCCGCGCACCAGCAGCGTCGGACAGGTGATCCGCGACCAGAGTTTTTGCTGAGCCTCGAAGGGCAGGCCGATGGGCGAGAAGGTGCGCACGTAGTTGTCGAACTTCCAGCTGTAGGTGCCGTCCTCGTTCTGGTTGCTGCCGTGGATGGTCAGGTGTCTGGCCTGCGCTTCCGTAAGGTGAGGATTCTCGGTCTGCATCCGCTCGTAGGCCTCCTCCAGACTGGCGTAACGGCGCGGAATGCGTCCCGACGCGGCGCGCAGGTCGTTCACCCAGGCGTGCAGGCGGTCGACGGTGGGGATGTCGATGCGCTGCTTGATCATCTCCGGCGACGGTCCCATGCCTTCGATGGCGACCAGCTTCTTCACCGTTTCCGGATACAGCCCCGCGTAGGTGAGCGAGATCGACCCGCCCAGAGAGTGGCTGATGATGGTCACGGGCGTCATCTTCTTCTGGAACAGCAGCTGGGCGATGTCGTAGACGTAGTCCACCTGGTTGTAGCTGCCGCCCAGCATCCACTGGGAGTCGCCGTGACCGCGCAGGTCGGGGGCGATGATGTGATAGTCGTCCCGGAGAGCCTCCGCCACCCAGTCCCAGTTACGGCAGTGATCCCGACCTCCGTGCACCAGCAGCATCGGGGGCGCATCCTCGTTGCCCCAATCCACGTAATGCAGCCGCAGCCGCTGGGAAAAATAGGTGTGAGAAGTGGGGCCCTGCATGTCTTCTGTTCGCTCCGACGTCGGCTGTTGTGCAGTGCACAGTATAGCCGCTCGGCCAGCGGAGCCGTGCGCTAGCGGGCCCAAACCTGTCGTCCCCGGGACCAGGTCTCGCTGACTGCCAGCCGCAGCAATTCCTCCGGCGGCACGGGCAACGGGTCCTCGGAGAGGATCACCAGGTCCGCCTGCTTACCCGCGGCGAGCGTGCCTTTGCGGCCTTCCTCGAAGTACTGATAGGCGGCATTCCGGGTCGCGGCGGCCAGGGATTCGTAGACCGTCATCCGCTGATCCGGACCCAGCACCACGCCGGAACGCGTGGTCCGTGCAGAGGTGGCCCAGAGCAGTCGTATCATGTCGGGCGGTACCACCGGCGCGTCGTTGTGGATGGTGAACCGGATACCGCGATCCGCCGCGGATCGCGTGGGGCTGATCCGCGCGCCCCGCTCCGGCCCGAGCACGGAGTCCCGGTGCCAGTCGCCCCAGAAGAACACGTGAGCGGAGAAGAACGAAGGCACCATGCCGAGATCCCGCATGGCATCCAGCTGATCATCCCTGACGGTCTGGGCGTGGATCATCACGGTGCGGTGGTCGGAGCGCGGCTGAGCCGCCGCCACTGCGCCGATCAGCTGATCGGCCGCGGCGTCACCGTTGGCGTGGGCGATGACCGGGATTCCGGCATCCAGATAGGCTTTCACCATGGCGTCCACAGCCTTGTCGGGATAGATCGGATACCCCCGGTAGTCGTCGGGCATTCCGTCTGGCGGGACGAAGTAGGGTTGGTTGAGAAAGGCCGTTTTGCCCTGCGGCGATCCGTCCAGCACCAGCTTCACACCGCCGAACTTGAGCCGTTTTTGGTACGACCCGAAGGAACGGTCCGCAACCACGCTCAGGTCCGGACTGCTGACGATGGGATAGATGACCACGTCCAGCGTCAGCGCGCCTGCATCCGCGGCCGACGTGAGCAGGCTGATCATGGGCTCCGATATGGCCCCATCCTGAACGGTGGTGATGCCGTAGCTCGCATAGCTTTCGAGTGCGGTTTCGAGTGCCTCCATCGGGTTACCCCGCGGCCGGGCGATCTGTGCGCGCAACGGGTAGGTGGCCGTCTCTTCCAGGACCCCGTTCGGCTCGTTGCTGCCGGGCAGCCGGCGGATGTGCCCCCCCGGAGGATCGGCGGTTTCCCCATCGATACCCGCAGCAGCCAGGGCCAGCGAGTTGGCGGCCATGAGATGTCCGGAGACGTGAATCAGCACGATGGGGTGATCCGTCGACACCGCGTCGAGCTCTGCGCGCGTCGGATGGCGAAGCTCCTTGAGCAGTGAGTCGTCATAGCCATTGCCAATCACCCAGGCACCGGCAGGAATCTCCTGTTCGTCTATGTAAGCCGCCAGTGCCTTCTGGAGCGTGGGGAGATCTGTCACGGGCCCCACCGGCGGCGCGGCGAGATTGGCCCAGTCGAGGGTGGCGGCCAGGTAGGTCAGGTGGCCGTGGGCGTCCACGAAGCCGGGCAGCAGCGCCCGGTCGCCGAGCTCGTGGCGAACCGTGTCGGGACCCGTCCACGCTGCCGCATCACGCGCATCGCCTACCCAGACGATTTCCTCGCCGCGCACGGCCAGCGCCGTGGGTCGCGGGAGGTCGGCTTCGTCATCGGCCGTCATGGTGATGATGTGTTCCCCGACGAACAGGTGATCGGCAGGCTCCGCCGCGCGGAGAGGAAGCACCGCCAGTGTGAAGGCGGCCAGCAGCCAGTCAGCGATGTGTCGATTCATAATCGGTCAGCTCCTTCTTGATGAGAGGTGCCATCAGGTACAGACCCAGCAGGTTCGGTATGGCGACGACGAAGACCAGCGCGTCGGACAGGTCGACCACGGCGCCGAGCTGCACGCTGGCCCCGAGGACCACGAACAGGAGAAAGAACAGTTTGAAACCCAGATCCGCCCAGCGGTGGTGGCCGACCAGGTAGGTGAACGCCTTAACGCCGTAGTAGGACCATGTGATCATCGTCGAGAAGGCGAAGAGTACGGCGGCAATGGACAGGGGCACGGGCGTCCACCACAGGGTGCTGGCAAAGGCCCGGGTGGTGAGCTCGATACCGCTGACGCCGGCGCCGGCCAGCGATGGCTCGTACACGGTGGTGATGATGACCAGCGCGGTCATGGTGCAGATGACTACAGTATCGATGAACGGCTCGAGCAGCGCGACGTAGCCTTCCCTGACCGGGTATCGGGTACGGGCGGTGGCGTGAGCGATTGCCGCGGAGCCGAGACCTGCCTCGTTGGAGAAGACCGCTCGGCGGAAGCCGATGATGATCACGCCGATCATGCCGCCGGTGATGCCTGCCGGCGTGAAGGCCCCGGCCCAGATGGCGGAGACCGCCCCCGGTAGCGACGATGCGTTCAGTATCAGGATGACCAGCGAAGTGAGCAGATAGAGGATCGCCATGCCGGGAACCAGCTTCGCCGTGGTTCGGGCGATGGAGCGGATGCCGCCGATGATCACCAGCGCGACCGCCAGGGCGAGACCCAGACCCACCAGCCATGCCCGACCGGCGAGCGGGCTGTCTGCGGCGCCCGTGACGTTGATCAGAATGGCGGCCGCCTGGTTGGACTGGAACATGTTACCGATGCCGAGGCAGCCGATGACCATGGCGGCGGCATAGAACGCACCCAGCGTCTTGCCCACACGCGGCAGTTTACGTGCCTTCAGACCCTCCTCCAGGTAGTACATGGGGCCGCCGGATACGGATCCATCGTCGTGGTGGACGCGGAACTTGAGACCCAGCGTGCACTCGGCGAACTTCGTCGACATGCCGAGCAGGCCTGCGATGATGAGCCAGAACGTGGCTCCGGGACCGCCCATGGAAATCGCCACGGCCACGCCGGCGATGTTGCCGATACCCACGGTGCCGGAAACGGCTGCGGTCAGTGCCTGGAAGTGCGTTATCTCGCCCGGATCTTCGTGGTTGTCGTGGCGGCCCTGAACGAGATGCAGGGCGTGGCGGAAGCCCCTCACATTGATCAGTCGCAGGTAGATCGTGAAGAACAGACCGCCTCCGATCAGCCAGGCGACGATGAGCGGCAGCTCGGCGTCGCCGACTCTGATCGCGAAGAAAATGAATCCTGCGACCGCGTCGGCCAGTGGCCGCATGGCCTGATCAATGAACTCATCCATGAAGAACGGATTGTCGTCGAAGGCAGTTGCCGTGGATCATAGTCGATCTGTCACGGCGCGTGTCCAACCACCGGGGAGCAACATGCTGAAGAGCTTTCACGTCACGCTGGCTTATCTCACCGCAGTGGGTTTTCTCCTTCGGGGCGTGTGGTCCGTGGTCGATTCGCCGCTGCGCAACGAGCGCTGGGTTCGAGTGGTGCCTCACGTCGTCGACACGGCACTGCTCGCGTTGGGTGTGACGCTCGCGGTACGGATCGGTGCGTCGCTGGGAGACGCCTGGCTGGCCGCGAAGATGACCGCGTTGCTTGCCTACATTGGTTTCGGTGTGCTGGCGATGCGGGGACGAACCCGAAGGCTCAAGGTCTTCGGATTCGCGGCTGCGCTGCTAGCGTTGATCTACCTGTTTGCCGTCGCTTACACGCGCTCCCCGTGGCCCCTGGGTTCCCTGGCCGCAGCCTGAAGCACCACCAGCGTTTCGATCACGAAGCCGAGCAGCAGGATCACCGTCGCGGTGACGTGATCCAGCCAGCCAAGTGAGAAGCAGGCCTGCGCGCCCAGGTAGATGGTCACCACCCGCAGCACGCTGCCCACCGCCATACCCGACGTACGGCGTTCCACCATGAGTCTGCCATGGAAATAGTTGCGGACGATGATCACGGCCGGCATGGCGCACATGATGAGGAAGACCTGCACGGAGAGGACGCGAACGTCGTCGGGAATCCGCATCAGGTCGCGCCAGATCCAGGTCTGCAGCGGGGTGACCGCGAACACCAGCATGATGGCGGTGAGCGCTGCGCCGACGATGGCCATGAACCGCCGTTTTCCAGGCAGGTCGTCGAGCCCGAAAGTGACGAAGAAGTGGCGGAACTGGTTCGCCGCCTGCTGAAACAGCATGGAGAAGTCGAATGCCACCCGCATGGCGGCGATGGCCGGCAGTCCCGCGGGAACCCGGGTGACGAAGGCATACAGTACGGGACGGCTCAGCGCGAACATGACGCCGGTCATCGACACCGGGATGAAAAAGCCCACGAGCTCCCGGTAGGTCAGGTGCTCGTGTTCCTCGACCTCGGGGAGACGGTAGTAGCGCCTTTTCACCCACAGCGTGGCGGCGAGCTGGCAGACGATGGCGAACGTCTCCGAGCCCACCATTACCACGACCGCTCTGAATCCCAGGCTGAAGCCGACGATCAGACCGGCGATTTGAACTGCCAGGAACAGCACGTTCAGATTGGTTACCCAGCCGGTCAGCCGCGCCTGGACGAGCAGGCCGGTGTAGTAGAAACGCTGTGCGCCCAGCAGGATGATCGGCGCCAGATAGATCAGGTACTCCTGCACTCTGGCGGTGAGCACCTCGTCGGTGCCGTAGAGCCAGGCGATCAGCAGTGCACCGGCATCGCTTTCGCCGAGAAGGACCAGGGGCAGCATGATGACCACACTGGCGGCAATCACGAACCGGTGGCAGCGGTGGGTACCCTCGCGGCTCCGTGCGAACACGTTGGACAGCTGCGCGATGAAATTCAGGCTGGCGCGGAAGAATCCGAAGGTGCCGTATCCCAGTGCGAACAGCGCGAGTTCCGTGACGGCCTCGGGATAGCGGGCCAGCGCCGCATTCTGGAACTGGACGCCCAGCACCATGGCCACGCCCGTCAGGGCGAGTGGCCAGTAGAAGCGCCAGTACTGACTCAGGTTGCTCAGGGCCGGCAGGCTGCTCAGGGCCAGCCGGCGCCGGGATAGGGGGCTCGGCTTGTCTCTATGCGCCCGAGGCGATTCGTGCGGCACTCGTCCGGATCGGCGGAGTCGGCGGTCAGCACGTAGAGCGTGCGCCCGTCCTCGCCACCCAGCATGCAGGCGAAGGCACCCTGGTCCACCTCGACACGGTGGGTGATCTCACCGCCTTCCACCTGGCGGATGCATTCACAGGTGGTGGGCGAGGCGGACCATATGCCGCCTTCCGCATCCAGGCACATGCCGTCCGGAACCGCGCCACGGGGCAGTTCAGCCCAGACACGCCGGTTGGACAGATCGCCGTTGGCTGCCACGTCGAAGGCGGTGAGGCGGGCGGCAAAGGTTTCCGCCACCACCAGGGTGCGGCCGTCCGGTGTGATCACCGTGCCGTTGGGGAACATCAGCTCTTCCGCGGCGATACGGGCGCTGCCGTCGGGTTCCACACAGACGAGCTCCGCCGGCCGTGGTTCCGCTCCGGCATTGAAATCGAAGCCGAAATTGCCCACGTAAGCCCGACCGTGGCCGTCCACCACCATGTCGTTGCAGTGGAACGAGGCAAGGGAGGACAGATCCGCGTGGAGCCGGAGCGAACTGCCGTCGAACCTGAGCAGCGCGCGGTCCGTCATGGAGACGACGAGCAGGTCACCGTCCGGGAGCCAGCCCAGCCCGGAAGGCCGGTTTTCCACGCCGACCACCCGGGTACGACTGCCATCGGCAGTGAATCTCAGCACCTCATGCGCGTGCATATCGGACAGCCACAGCGCACCGGCGTGCCAGCGAGGCCCTTCCCCGAAGCACAGACCGTCGGCGAGCCGTGTCGTAGGCATCGAAGTCACAAGCATTTCCCCCTACCCGTGAGCCGGCTAGCTTACCACGCGGCCTGCGCCAGCCCCCAGCGGCCTGCTGGCGCCTGCCCGGGGTGGGGAGTAAGATGCCCGGCTCGATTCTCGATTAGAGAACTGCTCAAACCACTGGGGGAATCTCATGAAAGACGTCGTTATCGTCGACAGCGTGCGCACCGGTCTGGCAAAGGCCTTCCGGGGCAGCTTCAATCTGACCCGTTCGGACGACATGCTCGCGCACTGCATCAACGCGCTGCTCGAGCGCAACGCCAAGGTCAGCCCGGACGAGGTGGAAGACGTCATCGTCGGAGCCGCCAGCCATGCTGGAGAGCAGGATGGCAATCTGGCCCGGCTGGCCGTGGTGCTGTCGAACCTGCCGATCACCACCGCAGGCATGACCATCAACCGGTTCTGCTCCTCGGGGCTGCAGTCCATCGCACTGGCGGCCAATCAGATCGCTTCGGGACAGACTCAGGTAGCCATCGCCGGTGGTGCGGATTCCATCTCCATGCGTAACCGCCAGAAGCCGGCCAAGTCCGAAGCCAATGCGCGCCTGCTGGCAGATAAGCCGGACATTTTCATGGCGATGGGCAACACTGCCGAGGTGGTGGCGCGTCGCTACCAGGTCACCCGCGAGATGCAGGACGAGTACGCGCTGCAGAGCCAGCAGCGCTACGCGGCTGCGGTGGACTCGGGCAAGATTGCCGAAGAGATCGTTCCCATGAAGGCCACCATGCTGAAGGTGGACAAGGAAACGGGCGAGGAGAGCCGGGTCGAGGTCACCGTCGATCGGGACGAGTGCAACCGGCCGAACACCACGCTGGAAGGTCTGGCGGGATTGCCGCCGGCGTTCGAGGAAGACGGCACGGTGACGGCGGGTAATGCCTCCCAGCTGTCCGACGGTGCTTCCATGACCCTGCTGATGAGCGCCGAGCGCGCTGCGCAGCTCGGCATCGAACCCATGGGCATCTACCGGGGCTTCACGGTGGCCGGCTGCGAGCCTGACGAGATGGGTATCGGCCCGGTTTTCGCCATCCCGCGCCTGCTCAAGAATGCCGGTCTGGACCAGGATGACATCGACCTGTGGGAGCTCAATGAGGCATTTGCTTCCCAGTGTCTGTACTGCCGGGACAAGCTGGGCCTGCCGAACGAGATCTACAACGTGCTCGGCGGCAGTATCAGCATCGGCCACCCCTTCGGCATGACGGGTTCCCGTCAGACCGGCCTGGTGCTGCGTGAGCTGAAGCGCCGTGGCAAGAAATACGGCGTGGTGACGATGTGCATCGGTGGTGGCCAGGGCGCGGCAGGCCTGTTCGAGGCCGCCTGAGGCACCGCCCGCCGGGTTTCCTGCTGGTTACAAAATGAAACTGGCGGGAAATGGCGATGAAACAGCCGCCGGGCAGAATACCGGCGGCTGGGCGCCATACCGAGCGTAGCCGGGGATTTATGCGACTTTTCGGACTCCATCGTCGCGCGATTTGTCAAATTACCTTAAATAGACGGCCGTGCCCGGCCGTCTGGCTGTCATTGTGCGCCCTGCTGACCGTTCCCGCGGCGCAAGCGGCGACGCAGTCCGCAGAAAACGCTCCACCCGAGCCCATGGCCATGGAGCAGCTCGTCGATTCTCCCTTGAAGCGCCTCCCTGACTATTCGAACGTCTCGGATCAGGAGCTGACCCGGATTGGTGCCCAGTGGGACGATCTCGACAAGGATGAGAAAAACGCCCTCCTGCGGGAGGTGAAGATGCGCATGGCCCGGCGCAAGGATCGCGACGGCGTGCTGATGATCCGTACCCAGCGGCGCTACGGCCGTGTCTACGGTGGTGGTCAGTACCTGAAGATCGAAACCAAGGTCGTCCGCATCACGCCGAAGAATGCCGGCGATCCGTCGGTCGCCGGCCGGGGCTTCGGGGTCGGTTTCGAGCAGCGCAGCGCGGCGGTTGCCGAAGCGGCGGAGGACGGCGGGCTCGCCGAGACTCCAGGTCTGGATGTGGACAGCACAGCCTTCAAACCACCCGTTATCCGGGTTACCGAAGTCTCTCAGTAGCGAACGCCCTTGGACGGCGAAGCTGCCAAACTACTGGTGGTCGATGACGACCCGGAAATCCGTGAGCTGACCCAGCAATATCTCAGCCAGCAGGGATTCATCGTTCATTGCGTGGACAGCGGTGAGGCCATGGATGCCTATCTGGCCGAGCATGCGGTGGACCTCATCGTGCTGGACCTGATGCTGCCGGGTGAGCATGGTCTCGCCATCGCCCGGCGACTGAAGAACGACAGCCGCATTCCCATCGTCATGGTCTCCGCTCAGGGAGACGACATCGACAGGATCGTCGGTCTGGAAGTAGGTGCCGACGACTATCTGGCCAAGCCGTTCAATCCCCGCGAGCTGCTGGCTCGTATCCGGGCGGTGCTGAGACGCTCCGGCGGCGGCAGTGCGAGCGAGACCACCGCGGACGGCAAGGTTCACTTCGGCCCTTTCGAGCTCGACATCGGTTCTCACCGGCTGACCAGAAATGGCGATACTGTGGCGCTTACATCCGGTGAGTTCGATCTGCTGAGCATCCTTGTGGCCAATCCTAACAAAGTGCTGGACAGAGACCGGATTCTCGATCTGCTGACGGGTGCGGAGCGATCGCCCTTCGATCGGAGCATCGATGTCCGGGTTACCCGTCTCCGGGGCAAGATCGAGTCGGATCCGTCCGCGCCGGTATTCATCAGGACGGTGTGGGGCAAGGGTTACATGTTCTGCCCGGATGGTGATGGCTGAGCGGCGCTGGCAGTTCGGTCAGGGATCCCTTCTTGCTCGTACAAACCTGACCCTCGCGGTCAGCTCCTTTCTGATCGCGCTGGTGTCCATCGCAGCGTTGAATGTCTACCTCATCGAGCCCATTGCACGCCAGTCCGCGAACGACGAAGCAGCCCTGCTCGTGCTGTCGGCGCAGACCTGGGTGGAGCTGCCGCCGTCGGCACGACCCTACTTCGAGCTGGAGCTGGCACAGAACCACGACCTCATCGTCACTTCGGAGCCGCGTCAGCTCGCCGATGCCGCTCTGGATCAGCCTTATCTCAGCCTGGTGGAGGAACAGCTCAGCGAACGGCTGGATCAGCCGGTCACCCTGCTCGAGGGAGACGAGCTGATCTGGCTCGACGTGACCATGGGCGGGCATCGGCTGCAGATCGGTTTCTCGCCCAGCCGACGGGACATCCAGCCGCTCTACGTCGGCGTGATCATCCTGGGAATGGGTGCTGCCATCGTCTTCCTGACCTCGCTGATCATCGTCCAGCGCATCACTCGTCCTCTGGTCCAGGCAGCAGAGCGGGTGGAATCGTTCCGCGGCAGAGAAAACTTCGAGCCTCTGCCCGAGGAAGGCCCGCGCGAGCTGGTTTCCCTCGCCCGGAACTTCAACACGATGGCCCGCGATATCTCCGCGCTGCTGTCCAACCGCACCACGTTGCTGGCCGGCATATCTCACGATCTGCGGACGCCGCTGACCCGGATGCGGCTGGCACTCGAGCTCCTGCCGGACGATGTGGATCCGAAGCTCGTGGAGCGGTTCGAGCGAAATCTGGAGACCATGGATTCACTCATCGGCGATGCGTTGCGCTTCGCCCGGGGTACCGGTGAAACACCGCGCGAAGTGGTGATCCGGCCGTTCGTCGAGGATGTGGTCGAAGCCTGGGACAGCCGGATCCCCTTCACCGCGGAGGGAGATCCCGAGCTCCGCCTGATGCTGGCGGTCGGTGCATTGAAACGCGTGCTCACCAATCTGATCAGCAATGCCCAGCAGCATGGTGACCAGGTACGCGTGCGACTCGCGGGAACCGAGATTCACGTGACGGACTCGGGACCTGGCATACCGGACGAGTTCAAGGAGCAGGTCTTCCAGCCGTTCTTCCGTCTGGACAGCTCACGCAGCAGTGTCACCGGCGGCAGCGGCCTGGGCCTCGCCATCGTTCTGCAGCTCTGTCAGGCGCACGGCTGGCGGGTGCGTATCGAAGATCCACCCGGCGGTGGTACGGATGTGATTGTCAGTCTGGCCTGATCTGCCAGTGGGTTCTGGGGTAACAAATTGATACAGAAAACCCCGACCGCGCAATGACGTGGAAACAGCTTTGGATCATAGTGATTCTCAGACGCGAGCCGGGTGCGAAGCGCACGGATCGTGGTCTTAATCCCCTTGTGATCCCGCTTCGCGGACCAAGGCTAACGCGAAGGGTAAGGGATCCCCTCAAAACCGCCGGCTACCTCTCCAGGCCGGCGGTTTTTCTTTTTATGGCGATGCATTTTCAAGCGTCGCACCGATCCGGTATCCGACCGGCCCGCGTGTCAGGCGATCAGCTCGCCTGGTAAAGATGAACGTCCCGCTGCGGGAAGGGAATGGAGACGCCTTCCTGGTCGAACGCCAGCTTCACCTTCTCGGTGAGATCGAAGAACAATCCCCAGTAGTCGGACGCGTTCACCCAGACCCGGGTGGTGATGTTCACGGAACTGTCACCCAGCGACGAGACCACGATCAGGGGCGCCGGATCGGTGAGTGAACGGCTGTCCTCCTTCACCAGACGTTCGATGATGGATTTGGCCTTGGCGATGTCGTCGCCGTAGCCGATACCGAAGACGAAGTCCACGCGGCGCGTCGCCTCCATGGAGAAATTGGTGATGATGCCGTTCGAGATCGAGCCGTTGGGGACGATGATGACCTTGTTGTCGGGCGTTTTCAGAATGGTGTTGAAGATCTGAATTGCGTTCACGGTACCTGTGACTCCCTGGGCCTCCACAAAGTCCCCCACCTTGTAAGGCCGGAACAGCAATACCAGCACGCCACCGGCAAAGTTGGCCAGACTGCCCTGCAGCGCCAGACCGACAGCCAGACCGGCAGCACCCAGAACGGCGATGAAGGACGTGGTCTCTATGCCGATCATTGAGGCGACGCTGATGAGCAGCAGGGCCTTCAGGCCGACGGACGTCAGGTTGCACAGGAACCTGGCGAGGGTGGGTTCCGTGTTGCTCTTCTCCATACCGGCACTGATCAGCCGGACGAACCGGTTGATGATCCACAGACCGATGAAGAGAACGACGATGGCGAGCAGCAGTTTCGGGCCGTAGGCCATGGCGAGCTCGACGGCCCTGTCCATATAACCCGCCATCTGTTCGGTGGAGATGTCTTCCATGATGCATACCCTCCCAGGTATCGGATTTCTTCTTGGAGAGCCAATGATGCCCGCTGCGGTTCGCCCTCACAAATCCGGACCACCCGCAGCCGTGGCTGATCGGCCGTCGGCTGTACAGCTTCGGACCCTTCCCCTAACCTAATCCGTTTCGATTGCAGACGCGCCCTGGCGGTGCCTTCCCGAGGAGGACAATGATGAAAGCCATCGGATGGATCATAGGTATCACGCTGCTGATCGTGGTCGGTCTGGGCGTCTACCTGGTACTGAACTCGGGCAGCCTCATCAAGACGGCGGTGGAAACACTGGGCCCGAGATATCTGGGTGTGGACGTGTCGTTGGATTCGGCGGAGATCTCGCTGACGGAAGGGACCGGAGAGCTTCGCGGACTGGTGATCGGCAACCCCGTGGGCTTTGACGGACCCCACGCGTTCAGCCTGGGCCTGATCCGGTTGGGTATCGATCCCACCGCACAGAGCGAATCGCTGATCGTGATCCGCGAGATCCTGGTGGATGCGGCCGATCTCGCCATCGTCGCCCACGGCAAACAGACCAACCTGCAGGCCATCATGGCCAATCTGGAAGGGGACGGTTCGGCCGGTACTTCAGGAGAGCCGGAATCCGCGGATAGCGGGCCGAAGATGATCATCGATCACTTCGCGTTCACCAACGCACACACGTCCCTCGATTCCGATCTGGTCGGTGAGCGCTCCGTCAGCGTTCCCGATGTGGTGCTCGACGGCATCGGCAGGAAGTCCCAGGGGGTGACCATCCGCGAAGCCATGAAGCAGCTGCTTGGCCCCATCGTCCGGGCGTCCACTCAGGCGCTGGCGGCGGAAGGGCTGAACGTGGATCAGATCAAGGCCGACGCCCGGGAGAAGGTTGACGCCGAGCTGAAAGACCGGCTCGGAACCGGACTGGACAGCCTGAAGGATCGGTTCAATCAGTGAGCGCCATGAGCTACGAGAACATTCTCTATGAGATGCAGGGCCCCATGGCTCTGATCACCATCAACCGGCCCGATCGGCACAATGCCATCTCGCTGGCGACCCTGGACGAGCTTCAGCACGCCGCTGCCACAGCGGCGGAGGACGATACCGTCCGCGTGATCACCATCACCGGTGCGGGTGGCAGAGCCTTCGCTTCCGGATCGGACCTCGAGGAGGTGAAGCACCGCGACCTTCGGAAAGCACTGGAACCGATCGTTCAGGGTCTGGCCGACCAGCTCGAACGCACACCCAAACCCACCATCGCCGCCGTCGACGGCATCTGCATGGGTGGTGGTCTCGAGGTCGCTCTCGGCTGCGACCTGCGCATTGCCACACCCCGTTCCCGGTTCGCCACGCCGGAAGGCAAGCTCGGCATCATTCCCGGCGGTGGCGCCACCGCACGGTTACCGCGGATCGTCGGGCGCGGCTGGGGCATGGAAATGCTGCTGATGGGCGATCCCATCGACGCCGAGCGCGCGCTGTCCATCGGGCTCGTCACCCGACTGGTCGAGCCCGAGGAGCTGATTCCCGAGGCCCGGCGCATGGCGGACCAGCTAGCCCGCTACGCGCCGTTCGTGCCCAGAACCATGAAGGCCATGGTGCACTTCGGCATGGAGGCGAGCCTGGCCGGGGCGCTCATGCTGGAGAAGTACGCCCAGGGTGCGCTGGTTCAGACCGAGGACAAGCTGGAGGGGATCAGTGCCTTCCTCGAGAAGCGTGATCCGGATTTCAAAGGGCGCTAAACTCGCCAGTCCGCTTTTCATCCGCTGAGCACAACCACAACTCACATCCACAAGAAGGGGGAAGCCGCATGGCTGCTGAGAGATTTCCCATAGAAGCGAGCCACATCATGATGTTCGCGCGCTCGATCGGGGACGATAACCAGATCTACTACGACGAGGCATACGCCAAGGGCACCGAGCCGGGCACGATCATCGCGCCGCCGACGTTTGCCCAGGCGAGCGCGCAGTTCGACCCGGACTACTTCCTGCGACCGAAGGTTGACGGCAAGGGCTGGTTCGGCTCGGGCAAGAACCCGACCGGTGCAAAGCCGAGTGGCGGTGGCGGTGGTGGCGGCGGTGGCGGACTGCATGCCGAGCAGCACTTCGTTTACCACCGGCACCTGAAGCCTGGCGACGTGCTCACGGCCACCACGAAGCCGGGTAAGACCTGGGAAAAGGAGAGCAAGCGCGCGGGCAAGCTCATGTTCTCCGAGTCGGTCACGGAGTACCGCGATCAGAACGGCGAGCTCGTGATCACCGCAACCGGTGTCGGCGTCCGCACCGAACGACCTGTAGGCAGCTGAGGGGAGGAGCCGACATGGCATTGAAAGCAAGTGATCTGAACGTTGGTGACACGTACAGCGAAACGCTCGTCGAGGACCTGAAGCGTACGCAGATCGTCCAGTACGCAGGCGCTTCCGGCGACTACAACCCGCTGCATACGGACGAGGTCTTCACCACCAAGGTGGCGGGGTATCCTTCCGTGTTTGCCCACGGCATGCTCACCATGGGCATGACGGGCAGGATGCTCACCGACTACGTAGGTGACGGTCGACTCACCAAATACGGGGTCCGATTCACCAACCAGGTCTGGCCGGGCGATACACTGACCGGCACGACCACGGTGGAATCCGTGGAGAACGGCATCGCCCGTTTCCAGGTAGAGACAAAGAACCAGGACGGTACCACGGTGCTGTCCGGCTACGCGGAAGCCCGCGTCGATTGACCCGTCTCCCAGGTGGTCGGAACGTCGGTCCGACCACCTGCCTTTCTTCAGGATGCCGGCACGACCTGCCGGAAAGCCCGTATGGTGACCCGCTCGAAGAGCCCGGCCTTCGTGTAGGGATCGGCGGCGTTGAGCGCGGCGACTTCGTCCGCGGACGCCGCTTCGATGAGAAACAGCGAGCCGACCATCCGCTCACCGTCTTCGGAGAGCATGGGACCGGCGAGGCGGATCTTGTCTCCCACGGTGCCGACGTAGGCCAGATGCTTTTCCCGGGTAGCCAGGCGAAGGTCCAGTCCGTCCGGCTTGTCCTCGCAGATGAGTGCGTAGAGCATGTCCGACCTCCACTCAGCCGAGCGCCGATTTCAAGGCGCTCACGGCGCGCTCGAAGGCTGCCCGGGAGCCCGGGATGAGCTCGGCAGTGGCGAGAAAGTCATGCACGAGCCCGTCGAAGCAGATGGCTTCAGCCGCCACCCCTGCGGCCTGGAGCGCGTCGGCATAGGCGTGCCCTTCGTCTCTGAGCGGGTCGAACTCTGCCGTCAGCACCAGCGCCGGCGGCAGCCCGGCCAGGGACTCGGCCTTCAGCGGGCTCGCGGCAGGCTCCCCGCGACGCTCGGCCTCCGGGCAGTAGATGTCCCAGAACCAGGACATCGTCTCGGTTTCGAGCAGATACCCCTGGCCGTTTTCCACGTAGGACGTACGGGTGAGATCGTGGTCCACCACGGGGTAGGCCAGCAGCTGAAAATCGATCTTGGGACCGTTCTCGTCCCGCGATTTCTGCGCGACCACTGCAGCCAGATTGCCACCCGCACTTTCGCCCATGACAGCGAGCCGACCGGAACCGCCGAGCTCGGCCGCATGCTCCGCGGCCCAGCACGTCGCGGCGTAGGCATCGTCCACCGCGGCGGGATACTCGTGCTCGGGTGCCAGGCGATAGTCCACGGAGATGACGATGCATTCGGCCGTCCGGCATACACTGCGACAGACCGCATCCGCCGTGTCCAGATCGCCGATTACCCAGCCGCCACCGTGAAAGTTCATGACGATGGGAAAAGGTCCGTCACCTTCCGGTCGGTAGATACGTACGGGGATGTCGCCGACCGCTGTTCCGATGGTCCGATCCTCCACGGCGCCGACGGCCAGTGACTCGTTCACCGGGCGCATCAGCCGGTACATCTCCCGACCCTCGGCGGGCGTGAGCTCGCTGATCTTCGGGCCGGGCTCGGCAGCGAGCTGGGCGAACATGGCTTCGTATTCGGGCACGAGTGGCATCGGCTTCCTCCCCTGGTTGTCGGTTCGATCCCGCGACGTTGTAGAATGTGCGCTTTCTCAGACGATCACAACCGGACACTGCTGCCGGTCCCGGCCGTTGCGCAGCAGTCGGCCGGGTGACCCCAATGAAAACGCAACAAAAGCGCAACGAAGGCCCAATGGAGGGCGGATGAACAATCTTCTGGACGGTGACGACATCACCGAAGCCGCAAAACAGTTTCAGTTTCTCGAGCAGACCCTGCTGAAGCACCGGACCCTTACCCTGTTCGGTGAGATCAACCAGGATGTGGCCCGGCGGACCACGGAGAAGCTCCTGGCACTGGCGTATGAGTCGGACGACCCGATCACCATCTACATCGGCTCGCCCGGCGGCCATGTGGAATCCGGAGACACGATCTACGACATGATCCGCTTCATCAGCCCGGTGGTGCGGACGGTGGGTACGGGGTGGGTGGGGAGTGCCGCCACCAACATCTACCTGGCGCCGGAAAGGGAGCATCGCTTCTGCCTGCCGACGACCCGCTTCCTCATCCACCAGCCGGCTGGCGGGTTCGGCGGGACCGCGGCCGATGTGGAAATTCACGCCCGTGAGATCCTCAAAACCCGGGAACGTATCAATGCCACCATCGCTGAGCGTACGGGCCAGCCGCTGGATCGGGTGGAGCGGGACACCGACCGGGACTACTGGATGAGTCCCCAGGAATCCGTCGACTACGGCATTGTCGGACGGATCATCACGAGCATGAGCGAGCTCGGCTGACAGGCGCGGTCGGGACCGGATGGGCCGCACCGAACTGAAGGTCCATCCGGCCGGGCTGGAGATTGCGCTCAGCGCAGAGCTGGACCGTCCTCGTGATGCGTTCGCCCTGCTGGTCCTGGCCCACGGGGCCGGTGCCGGATTGCGGCATGCCAGCATGACCGCCATCAGCGAAGCCCTCTCCGCCCGCGGGGTGGCGACGCTGCGCTTCAACTTTCCGTTCATGGAGCAGGGCAGGCGCCGCGTGGATCCGCAGCCGGTCTCCGTGGCGTCGATAGTCGCCGCGCTCGAGACGGCGAGGGAAGCAGCGCCGGACCTGCCGCACTTTCTCGGCGGCCACAGTTACGGCGGGCGTATGGCGTCACATGCGGCGGCAGAACGGAACCTGCCCGTGCGGGGACTCGTGTTCTGCTCGTTTCCGCTGCACCCGCCGAAGAAACCGGGCACTGCCCGGGCTGCACACCTCGGGAACGTACCCCAGCCCATGCTGTTTCTCTCCGGTACCCGTGACGACATGGCCGATCGGACGCTGCTGGAGGGGGTGGTGGCCGGGCTCGGCGCCGGCGCCCGCCTGCACTGGCTGGACACGGCGGACCACGGCTACCGGGTGCTGAAGCGCAGCCGGCAGGTACAGGAGGGCGTCTTCGACGAGCTGGCCGGCGTCGCGGCAGGGTTCATGCACGAGCTGTCCTGAGCTTCGGCTTCCGCCGCGGAGGCCTATTTTTTCCCGAAGCCTTTCAACCGCTCGGCCATGTCCGGGCTGGCGCCCGGGCTTGTCGCCCGCTCGTAGGCAAGCCCGTCTGCAAGGGTTCGATCCTGACCGCCGTTGACCAGCAGCTTGTCGGCGCGCAGGGTGTGCCAGGAGTTCTCGAGAAAACCTCGGGCCATGGCGATGGCCGTAGGCAGCAGATCGTTCGCGGGCACGCAGCGATTGGCGAGCCCCATGGCCGCAGCCTCGGCACCGTCCACGACCCGGCCGCTGAACATCATCTCCTTCGCGGCCAGCAGACCCACCCGACGGGGTAGACGCTGACTCATGCCCCAGGTGGGCGTCATCCCCCACTTGCCGTGGGTATCGGAGAAACGGGCCGTGTCCGCCGCGATCATCAGGTCGCAGGCGATGGCGAGTTCGAGCGCACCGGTGTAGCAGTGTCCCTGCACGGCGGCGATGACAGGCTGCGGCAGACGTTCGATGGCCTCGAGGGTCCTGGCCTGAAAGTCGGCTGTGGGCGGACGCTCACCGGCCTGAATGGCCTTGAGATCGTTGCCGGCGGAAAACGAGCGTCCCTTGCCGCAGAGAATGACGCAGCCGATCTGATCGGTGGCTTCGGCAATGGCGTCGATGTGGCCGCGGAGCTCGACGAACAGGGCCGGCGACAACGCGTTCAACGCGTCCGGTCGGTTCAATGTCAGTATGGACAGCCCCTCGTCATCCTGGCGCAGCACCAGTCGTGCGTCTTCCGTCATGGATCTCCCTCCCGCTGCCGTTACTTTTCCCCGATAATGCACCGCTTTTTTGACGAGGGACAGCGTGACCACATCCAGACCAACTCTCGCGGTGATCGGTGGTGGGATTGCCGGCATTTCGCTGGCGGCGCGGGCATCGGCGAGCTTCGACGTCAGTGTGCTCGAAGCGGAATCACAACCGGCCTACCACAGCTCCGGGCGTTCGGCTGCCGTCGCCATCGAGTGCTACGAGAACGAAGTGGTGCGGGCACTGACGGTACCCGGCATGGACTTCCATCGGTCACACGGCGCCAAACCCATCGGCTGCGTGACCATCGCCGATGATGAACACCTGGAAGAGCTGGCTGACTTCGAGGCCGAGTGGGCTCCGATCTCAAGCTCGCTGGTGGAGATGCCGGTCGCCGAGATGCTGAGTCTGGTACCCGTACTCCGTCCGGAGCGCGTGACCCGGGTACTGATCGAAACTCATGCCCTGTCACTCGATGCCCACGCGGAGCTCGAGAGCTTCCGGCGTCAGCTCATGGCCGGCGGGGGGCGGGTCGTCACCGGGGCCCGCGTCGACCGGATCGAACGCCACAATGGCCGGTGGGAGATCGGTTGGGGTGACGAGTCGATGCGCGTCGATGTGCTGGTGAACGCCGCAGGTGCCTGGGGAGACGAGGTGGCTGCGCTGGCCGGTGTGGCACCGCTGGGGCTGCAGCCGAAACGGCGCACGGCGTTCCTGCTCGATCTGCCCATGGACATCAGTGGCTGGCCCCTCGTGCATCGCGCCGAAGGCGGCCTCTACTTCAAGCCTGAGGCGGGATCGCTCATGGTGTCGCTGGCGGAAGCGACGCCGAGCCCGCCCTGTGACGCACAGCCGGAGGAGCTGGATCTGGCCATGGCCGTGGACCGCTTCCAGACCCTGACTACCGTGGAGGTGCGGCGCATGGCTCATACCTGGGCTGGATTGCGCACGTTCCTGCCGGACGGTTGTCCGGCGGCCGGATTCGATCCGGCGGCGGACGATTTCTTCTGGCTGGTGGGTCAGGGTGGATTCGGCATTCAGACCGCGCCTGGGCTGAGCGAGGTGGCGGCGGGTCTGCTCCGGGGCGTCGACCACCCGCTGGCTGGACGCATTACCCCTGCCCGCTGTCGCTGAGGACCCGTCGCCCGGAGGGCACGGGGGTCAGAGCCCCAGCACCAGCTTGGCGACGATGTTCTTCTGAACCTCGTTGGTACCGCCGGCAATGGAGCTGGCCCGGAGGTTGAAATACCGGGCAAAGGCCATGCCGGAGGCGTCCGGTCCCGGCACCGGCTGGTTGTCGCCCGTCATCCCTTCGTGCTGCAGGGCACCGTGGTAACCCACCGCTTCCAGGGCGAGCTCCGTGATGCGCTGGCCGATGTCGGCGCCCAGGTTCTTCATGATGGAGGACTCCGGTCCCGGATTCTGGCCCTGGGAAAGCGCGGACATGATCCGGAACTCGGTGAACTGGTTCGCCTCGAGCTGCACGGCGGTCTCATCGACCTTCACTTTGAAATCGGGATCCTCCATGAGTGTTCCGGTGCCGGTCGGCACCTGCGCAGCGAGGCGCCGCACCCGTTCCAGCGCGCTGCGATGCGCCGCCGTGCCGCCGCCGCCACGTTCGAACTCCAGCAGGTACTTGGCCACGGTCCAGCCCTGATTTTCCTCGCCGACCCGGTTCGACTGCGGCACCCGGACGTCGTCGAAGAAAACCTGGTTCACCTCGTGGGTGCCGGAAGCGAACCGTATCGGCTCGACGGTAATGCCCGGCGTATCCATGTCCAGCAGCAGAAACGTGATGCCGTGCTGCGGCTTGTTGCTGGTCTCGGTGCGCACCAGGCAGAACATCCGGTTGGCGTAGTGGGCGTGGGTCGTCCAGATCTTGGTGCCGTTCAACACGTAATCCTCGCCGTCCTTCCGGGCGGCGAGCTTCAGCGATGCCAGATCGGATCCGGCGCCGGGCTCGGAGTAACCCTGGCACCAGTAGTCCTCGCCGGAGAGTATCCGCGGCAGGTAGTAGTCCTTCTGTGCCTGGGTGCCATGGCCGATGAGCATGGGTCCGCACATGCCGAGACCCATGGGGGCGAGGCTCGGTGCGCTGGCCAGCGTCGTCTCCGTGGTCCAGATGTAACGCTGGATGAGGTCCCATCCCGTGCCTCCGTAAGCCTTCGGCCATCCCGGCGCGACCCAGCCTTTCCGGTGGAGAATCCTGTGCCAGCGGATGTTGTGTTCGTAGTCGAGGAAGATGCCCGGGCAGGACCGCTGGGCGGCGACCAGATCGTCGGTGAGCGCTTCGTCCAGGAAGGCGCGAACCTCGTCGCGGAAGCTCTGATGCTCGGGACTGAACTCGATCTTCATGAATGCAGTTCTCTTACGGCGGTTTCCAGCGAAAAGACGTGCTCATCCACGACGCCCAGTTCGCGGAGGGCGCTGGCGAGTTCCAGCAGGTAGTCGATGTTACGGCCGCTGGGACCCACGGAACGATGAATCTGCCGGGCGATCTCGGGCAGCGGTGCTTCTCCCAGATAGGCGAAGTTGCCGACCGGTGCGATGTAGACGACACCCTCCGCAACTGCGGAGGCCTCTGCAGACTTCTCCGCAGACACGTCCGCGTCTTCGTCCGGGTTGGTTGCCCCGAATTCGAGACGTACCTGGTGCCGTTCGTAGCCGTTCTTCTCGCGGTGATCCAGGTGGGAGAAGGTCTCCTCGATCACGGTCGCGTCCACCCGGTAGGCCATGCCGTCACAGCAACCGTTCGGATCCCGAATCAGCGTCACCACTCTGCCTGGCGCCTCGGGTACACCGCGGTGGTCGTGGGAGCCCTGCCAGAACCGCCGGCTCCAGCCTCGGACCCGGGCGGGACGGCGTTCCGTGTAGGTGAAGCCCGGCCGCCAGATGAGGGATCCGTAGCCGAACAGCCACTGATTCATGCTCGGGGACGCTTTCCCGGTCCCGGTTGCGAGCCGCCGTCGATGCCGAGACCTCTGGAGATCTCGAAGGCGCGACCGACCTCGGTCTGGAGGACCGGGTCCAGCAGGAACTCGGCCGCCGTGAGGGCCATGGCCTTGGCCCCGTCCAGCGCCGCCGCATCGCCCATCTCCGAGCCGGCATAACGGGCGAACTCCGGATTGTGGATCACCACGCTCGGTGGCGAGCAGGCGAGCATCGGGTGAATCGACGGTACCCGGTAACTGACATTGCCCATGTCCGTGCTGCCGGCCCCGCCAAGGGCACCTGGAGAGAGGAACTCGCGGCCGAGCGATTCACCGTGAGCCTGAAAGCGGTTCGCCAGAGGCCAGTTGGTGTTCAGGTCCAGGTAGTCAACATCCGACCAGTTCACTTCCACCCCGGCGCCGCTGGCTTTGGCGCCCGCATCGAAGCACGCATGCACCCGGGGTTTCAGCGCGGCCAGCGCCTTTTCCGTGGCCGCACGGACGTAGAACAGGCCGGCAGCCCGATCCGGCACGATATTGGGTGCCTGACCGCCTTCGGTGACGATACCGTGGATCCGCTCCTCGTCGCGGATATGCTGTCGCAGGTTGGAGATAGCCTGATAGGCGAGCAGCAGACCATCCAGCGCGTTGATCCCCTTGTGCGGCATGGCGGAGGCGTGCGCAGAGCGGCCGTGGTAGATCACCTCTACCTCCGCCACGCAGATGCAGGGCATGGTGGTGAGGTTGACGCCGGCGGGGTGAATCATCATGGCCGCATCCACGCCGTCGAATGCCCCGGCGCGGGCCATGAGCTCCTTGCCTCCACCTTTTTCCTCGGCCGGAGTGCCGATCAGCCGGATGCGGCCGGGCAGTGCGTCGGCGACGGCCTTCAGGCCCAGCGTCGCACCCAGCGCCGCAGTGGCGATCAGGTTGTGGCCACAAGCATGACCGATGCCTGGCAGGGCATCGTATTCGGCCAGGATGGCCACGGTAGGACCGGCTCCGCCACCGAAGCCTGCCTCGAAAGCGGTCTCCAGCGTGAACACACCCCGTTCTGCGGGCAGCCCGTTGGCGTCCAGGGTGTCGCACAGCAGCGCGGCAGCGCGATGCTCCTGGAAGGCCAGTTCCGGATGGGCGTGGATTTCGTGGGATACCCCCAGCAGGGTGTCGGCGAGATCGTCGATGCGGCGTGTGATGGTCTGGGCCAGCGCAGGTGTGAGGGCGTTTCCGGATGCATCGCGGCTCATGCGGACTTCCTCCAGATGGGTAGTCGATTATGCCGGAAATGCCCGTCGGCGGCTGTGGTTTCCTGTTCGTGAGCCGCACGGCGCGGGCGTTGAAGGGTGCCGGAGCGGATGCGACCATGTCCGGTGCCGATTGGTCTGAAAGGGGAGAGACATGGCCTACGATTACGATTTGCTCCAGGTGGCGGTGGATGGTCGGCTGGCCACGGTGACGGTGAGCAATCCACCCATCAACCTGATCACGCTGCCGCTGTACTTCGAGCTGATGCAGCTCTCCGAGGAGCTGGCGGCAGATCCGGACCTCACGGTGGTGGTCATGAAGAGCGCCGATCCGGACTTCTTTCTGGCCCATTTCGATGTGGAGGCCATCCTCGCCTTTCCCACCGACACGCCAGCCGAGCGGAGCCCGGAACTAAACGACTATCACCGGATGTGCGAGCGGTTCCGGACCATGGACAAGGTGACCATTGCCCAGATCGAAGGCCGGGTGGGTGGCGGCGGCAGCGAGCTGGCGGCGAGCTTCGACATGCGGTTCGGCGTGCGCGGCAGGACCAGGATCAACCAGATGGAGGTACCGCTGGGTATTCTGCCGGGCGGAACGGGCACCCAGCGGCTGCCGCGACTGGTCGGCAGAGGGCGGGCGCTGGAGATCATCCTCGGTGCCGACGACCTGGACGCTGAGACCGCCGAGCGGTGGGGTTACCTGAACCGCACCTTCGCGGCGGAGGAGATCGACGGGTTCGTCTCCCGGCTGGCACGACGCATCGCGTCGTTCCCGGTACCGGCCGTGCGGCTGGCCAAGCAAGCAACCGATGCGCACATGCTGGGGCTCACGGAAGGCTTCGTCGAAGAGGCCTATCTGTTTCAGGAACTGCTGCGCACGCCTGAGGCACCGATCGCCATGCGGCGGTTTCTGGAGATCGGTGGCCAGACCCGGGAGGGAGAGCTGCGGGTGAACGAGCTGTCCGGGCAGATCTCCGAAAGCTAGCGGCCGTTGAAAAACAGACTGCTAGCCCGCCGGCTGGCTGTCGTCGTCCGAGCCCAGCAGCTCGGGACCGCCTTCGGCGCGCCTGCCGAGCAGGCCGGTCCTGCTGTACACCTCGAGTTTGCCGCGGGTGTCGCTGATGTCCATGTTGCGCATGGTCAGCTGTCCGATCCGGTCCCGTGCGGTGAAGGTGCCTTCACCCCGTTCCATGGTCAGACGCTCCGGGTGATAAGTGAGGTTGGGGCTCGTGGTGTCGAGCAGTGAGTAGTCGTTGCCACGACGGAGCTCTACCGTGACCTCGCCTGTTACCGCCCGGGCCACCCATCGCTCCGCGCTCTCCCTGAGCATCAGGCACTGGGGATCGAACCAGCGTCCCTGGTAGAGCAGCCGGCCAATGCGCAGACCACCGATGCGATATTCCTCGATGGTGTCCTCGTTGTGGATGGCCGTAACCAGACGCTCATAGGCCAGGTGCAGCAGCGCCATACCGGGTGCCTCGTAGATGCCCCGGCTCTTCGCCTCGATGATCCGGTTCTCGATCTGGTCGCTCATGCCGAGACCGTGGCGTCCACCGATCTCGTTGGCCTTCAGGAACAGGGACAGTGCGTCGGAGAACGTCTCTCCATTGACCGCCACGGGCTGGCCTTCCTCGAACCGGATCGATACCTCCTCCGGGCGGATCGACACCTCGTCGCGCCAGAAGGCGACGCCCATGATCGGCTCGACAATGCGTATGCCCTGATCCAGGAACTCGAGTTCTTTAGCCTCGTGGGTGGCACCGAGCAGGTTCGAATCCGTGGAGTAGGCTTTCTCCACGCTCATCTTGTAGGAAAATCCGTTGGTATTCAGGTACTCCGACATCTCTTTGCGTCCGCCGAGCTCGCCGATGAAGGCCGGGTCGAGCCAGGGCTTGTAGATGCGCAAGCTCGGATTGGCGAGCAGGCCGTAGCGGTAGAAACGCTCGATGTCGTTGCCTTTGTGCGTACTGCCGTCACCCCAGATGTCGACGCCGTCTTCGTGCATGGCCAGCACCAGCATGGTGCCCGTTACCGCTCGGCCGAGCGGCGTGGTATTGAAGTAGGTGTTGCCTGCGGTGGAGACGTGAAATGCGCCGCTCTGGATGGCCTTGATGCCTTCCGCCACGAGCTGTGGTCGGCACTCCACCAGCCGCGCCTGTTCCGCGCCGTAGGCGCGGGCCTTCTTGGGGATCTCGTCATAGTCGGACTCGTCGGGCTGGCCCAGGTTGGCGGTGTAGGCATACGGCACAGCGCCCTTCGCCCGCATCCAGTGCACGGCGACGCTGGTGTCGAGACCGCCGGAGAAGGCGATACCGACCCGTTCTCCGACGGGCAGGGATTCGAGGATGTTCGCTGTCATGGGATCTCACCCTGAGGAAGACCGGTCACCTTAGTGGATCTCCGCGCCGATACAAGTCCCAGCTGGTCGAGCACGACACCCGCCAGTCGTTCGGCGATCAGGGCGTGCTGGATCGCCGATGGATGCGTGTCGTTGACGCCGACGGTGAGGGGAGAGCCTGCATAGTCAGTGATTCCCCGGGCATCCAGCCAATCCCGGATCTCCGGGTAGCCGTCGATCAGCGGCAAGCCCGCAGCGTCGAGTACCGCCCGTACCGGCGGGTCGAAGCCGTAGTGCGCGAAAACGATCACGCGAAAGCCGTGTGCGCGTGCCAGGTTCGTGAGCTCGGTGATCGCCGCCCGGAAGGCGTCGATGCCGATGACGTCCCGGTAGGCTTCGGGGATCAGTTCTTCCTCGCCGAGAAACGACCGCTGGCGGAAGGCGTCCGGAGGCCTTGAGAGCTCGTTGTCGGGTACGTGCAGCCCGTCCAGCGTGTTGCGCACGAACTGCGCCAGGAACGACCGATCCAGCGCGAAGTAGGGCTGCCGTCTGCGGAGGAAGCCGGGTACGTAGAGGTCGTTGCTCACGTAGTCGAGAATCACGACGTCCGGATCATAGTCGAGCAGCTTCTGCTTCAGGGTCTCCACCTCGTTGACCGTGTTGTAGCCGGGAACGGCCGCATTCACCCAGTCGACACGCACCTCCGGCAGCGCGGCAGTGAGCAGCTCGCCGAGCCTCGCCAGATAGTGCTCGTCGTCGCCCACTCCCCAGCCGAACATCACGGAGTCGCCGATGCCGACGATGCGCAGCGTGCCGGGAGGCTTGGGTACGGGCACCGGCGGTCCACGGAAACCCTGCTCGCTGATGGTGAGCCGGTGGCCTCTGAAATCGCCGGACAGGCCGGGTATCAGCTCGTAGATGATGCGCGGGTTGTCCTGCCAGCGGATGATGTGCTGCAGGTTGAGCTCATCGGCCGTAGGTCCCAGCCCCACACCATTCAGGCCGCGCTGCAGGGTATTGTCCGAGTACCAGGCGTGTACGCGGGCGCCGACCTCGAGAAGAAGGACCACCGCCAGCGCGGGCAGCAGCAGGCTCGCCCTGAACAGCCAGAGTCTTACCCCGGTCGGGGCCGCCACTTCAGACGATCCGGGAATCCGTCTTACCCCAGTAACGGTCCTTGATCAGGCGCTTGTAGAGTTTGCCGGTAGGCAGCCGAGGCAGCTCGTCCATGAAGTCGACGCTGCGTGGGCACTTGTAGTGAGCGATGTGTTCCCGCGTATAGGCGAGGAGCTCCTCGGCCAGCGCGTCGTCCGCGCGGACACCGTCGGCTACCTGAACTACGGCCTTCACTTCCTCGCCCATCTCCTCGTGGGGTACGCCCACCACGGCCACGTCCGCCACCTTGGGATGAAGGATCATGGCGTCTTCGATCTCCTGAGGATAGATGTTCACCCCGCCGGAGATGATCATGAAGGTGGCTCGGTCGGTCAGATAGAGGAAGCCCTCGTCGTCCACGTAGCCCACGTCGCCGAGCGCGGTCCAGTTGGCATGTTCCGGGTGCTGGGCATCCTTTGTTTTCTGAGGATCCTTCAGGTACTCGAAGGGCATCACTGGCAGCTCGAAGTAGACGATACCGGGTGTGCCGTTCGGGAGCTCCTTGCCGTCCTCGTCACAGATGTGGATCGTGCCGATGATGGCGCGGCCTACGGTACCCGGGTGCGCGAGCCACTCCTGCGGTGTGGTATGGGTGAAGCCGTTGAGCTCCGTGCCGCCGTAATACTCGTAGATGATCGGTCCCCACCAGTCGAACATCTGCTGCTTGATGCCCGCGGGGCAGGGGGCAGCCGCATGGATGGCGACGCGGTGACTGGAGAGGTCGAAACCCGATCGGTCCTCCTCGGGCAGCTTCAACATGCGGGTGAACATGGTCGGCACCCACTGACTGTGCGTCACCCGGTACTGCTCGATGGCACTGAGTGCACTGATCTCGTCGAAACGCGGCATCATCACCACCGTGCCGCCGAGAGACAACGTGGCGGTGCAGAAGCCGATCGGCGCAGAGTGATAGAGCGGAGCGGGTGATAGATAGATGCTGTCCGTGTCGAATCCCCAGAGCAGTTTCTGCAGAGCGCCGACGGGTCCGGCGTCGTCGTGGATCTTCGCCCCGCTGAGCGGCCGCAGGATGCCCTTCGGGCGCCCTGTCGTGCCGGAGCTGTAGAGCATGAACTGGCCGGCCGGTTCGTCGGCGAGCTTCTCGGCCGGATATGCGGCAATGGCGTCCTCGTAGGATTCGTAACCGGCCAGCGGTTCGCCCACCATGAGCCAGCGCTCGCAGCTCGGGGCATAGCGGGGCAGCGTTTTCGCGATCTCGCCGAGATAGCTCGAGGCGACGAGCACCCTGGCCTCGCAGTTGTCCAGGATGTAGCCCGCTTCCTCGTCTGTGAGATAGCGGTTGATCGTGGTGAGGTAGAGTCCCGACCGCAGTGCTGCCCAGGCCACTTCGAAGTAGGCCAGATGGTTCTCCATGAAGATGGCAACGTGGTCGCCAGGCCGGAGACCCTGAGCCCACATGAGTTGTGCCAGCTGGTTCGACCGGTCGTCGAGCGCCCGGTAGGTGAGCGTCTCACCGCTCACCGAGTGAATGACGGCAGGTTTGTCCGGAAACTCCTCGGCCCACTTGCCTGGATACATGGCGGTCCCCCTCGAAGTCAGCGCTTTGAGCTTACTGAACGGCCGGGAAGGAGAAAAGACGATGGTATCGGGCTGTCAGTTCTGCACCGCCAGGTCGCGCATGGCCTGATCCGTACTGAAGTAGATCGTGCCGCTGAGTGCCTCGACGAAATCGTCCGCCTCCAGCTGATCCATCACCGGCGCTTTGACCTCGGCCAGGTGCAGCGTGATGCCCATGCGGGCGAAGTTGTCGTTGATCCGGTAGAGCATCTCCAGGCCGGAGACATCGACCATGTTGATGGCGCTGCAGACCAGCACCACGTGTCGGGTGCCGGGGCGGCGCTGGACGATCTTCAGGAGCTTGTTCTCGATCTGGTTCGTATTGGCGAAGAACAGACTCTCGTCGATCCGGATGGCTGCAACGTGAGCGAAGGTCTCCACCTCGTAGCGACGGGCGGCCCGGAAAGCTTCGGAGTTTCCGACCCGGCCGACGATGGCTACGTGCGGGCGGCTGACGCGGCGCACGAAGAACGCGATGGAGAGTGCCACACCCGTGATGAGACCTGTTTCCACGCCGAACACGAGCACGGTGACCAGAGTCACGAGCTGGGTCACTGAATCATCCCGGTGGACCTTCCAGTGGTCGCGCACGCTCTTGAAATCCATCAGTCCGAACACGGAGACGATGACGATGGCAGCCAGAGCGGTCTGCGGCAGCAGGGTGAAGAGCGGGGTGAAAAAAAGCAGCGTGAGCAGGATCACCACCATGCAGACCAGCGAGCTCATCTGGGTGCGGGCACCGGACTGGAAGTTCACGCTGGAGCGGCTGAAGCTGCCGGCGACCGGATAGGCGCCTGTGAAGGCCGCGCCCACGTTGGCGGCGCCCAGCGCAATGAGCTCCTGATGGCTGTTGATCCGGGTCCGTTCCCGTGTCGCCAGGGTGGTGCCGATTGAGTAGCTCTCCACGTACGCGACCAGGGCGATCATGGTGGACGTCGGCAGGAGCTTCACCCAGAGGTCCCATTCCAGCGGCGGGACGGTGAAGGCCGGCAGGCCGCCCGGTACGGGGCCGATGACGGCGACACCAGCGGATTCGTTCAGCTGCCCTGCCCAGACGACCAGACCGGCGGCGATGGTAACCAGCAGCGGACCGAGGCGGGTCACCGGATGATCGTCGGCGAGCCGCAGCCCCACCAGGCGCAGCAGCATCGTGATGTAACGCTGAACGGCCCACATGCCGATACCGCAGGCGAGGCCGATGACCAGGGTGATGGTGTTGATTCCGCCGACGGACTCCGCGAGCTGCACGAGCAGGGCGAGGGGATCGAGCTTGTTGTCGCCCGGGATCCCGGTCAGCGGACCGATCTGGCTGATGATGATGAGCAGCGCGGCGGCATTGACGAACCCGACGATCACCGGATGGCTCATCAGGTTCACCACACCACCCATGTTGGAGAGCCTGAGCAGCCAGAGCACGATACCCGCCTGGAAACAGAGCAGCGTGGAGATGGCCAGATAGTTGTGCCCCCACTCGGTGGCGTGCTTGCCGATGGCGGCGGCCACCATCAGGGCAGCCACCGCCACGGGGCCCACCACCATCTGCCGCGACGATCCCAGCACGGCATAGATCACCATGGGGACCAGGGATGCGTAGAGACCGGCTTCCGGCGGCAGGCCTGCCAGGAAGGCATAGGCGATGGCCTGGGGGACCGTGATCACCCCGACGATGAGCCCCGCGATCAGATCGTGATTGAAGTCCGCGCGCCGGTAGTCCTGGACCATGTCCAGGATCGGAACGAAGCTGCGCCAGTCTTTGACGCGGAACTCGAAAGCCATGTCGGATTGCGGTGCCGGAAACTCGGGAAGGTTGCGGTCGCGAATTGTACTTGTTCTTGTTTATGCTTTCCGAGAAACGGCGCCCGGATCCGGCGCCGATGTCGAATGAACCGGGAGGGAGAAAGCGCATGGAGACGAAAGCGGCCGTTGCTTTTGCTGCGGGGGAACCGCTCAAGGTGGAGACCGTCACGCTGGACGGTCCCAGAGCGGGAGAGGTCCTGGTGGAGGTCAAGGCCACCGGCATCTGCCACACGGATGCCTTCACCCTGTCCGGGGAAGATCCGGAGGGCCTGTTCCCCTCGATCATGGGGCACGAAGGCGCTGGTGTGGTGGTGGAGGTGGGTGAGGGCGTATCCACCCTCAAGCAGGGTGACCACGTGATCCCTCTCTACATTCCGGAGTGCCGGGCCTGCAAGGCCTGCACGTCGGGCAAGACCAACCTCTGCGTGGCGATCCGGGACACTCAGGGCCGCGGCGTAATGCCGGACGGCACCAGCCGCTTCTCCCTGGGTGGCGAGCAGCTCTACCACTACATGGGCACCTCCACGTTCTCGAACTATACGGTGGTCCCGGAGATCGCCCTGGCGAAGATCCGGGAGGACGCGCCCTTCGACAAGGTCTGCTACATCGGCTGCGGGGTGACCACCGGCATCGGCGCGGTGATCAATACCGCCAGGGTGGAGCCCGGCGCCAATGTGGCCGTGTTCGGTCTCGGCGGCATCGGTCTCAACGTCATTCAGGGTGCGCGCATGGTGGGTGCCAACCGGATCATCGGTGTCGACCTGAATCCCTCGAAGGTGGAGCTCGCCACCAGATTCGGCATGACGGATTTCGTAAATCCCAGGGATGTCGACCCGGTGGCAGCCATCATTGATCTCACGGACGGCGGTGCCGACTACTCCTTCGAGTGCATCGGCAACGTGAACACCATGCGTCAGGCACTCGAGTGCTGTCATCGGGGTTGGGGAGTCAGCACCATCATCGGCGTCGCCGGTGCGGGCCAGGAGATCTCCACGCGGCCCTTCCAGCTGGTGACCGGGCGGGTCTGGAAGGGAACAGCTTTCGGTGGAGCCAAGAGTCGTACCCAGGTGCCGAAGATCGTCGACTGGTACATGGACGGTAAGATCAACATCGACGATCTGATCACCCATACCATGCCCCTCGAGGAGATCAACACAGCCTTCGACCTGATGCACGAAGGCAGGAGCATCCGCTCCGTCGTCATTTACTGAGGTGCGGGATATGGCGATTGGAACGCCGGAGTGGCTGGACCTGGTGCAGGAGGAGATCCTGGCGCCGGAGCTGCCCATCTGTGACCCGCACCACCACCTCTGGGATCATCCGCAGAGCCGTTACCTGCTGGACGAGCTGCTGGCCGACACCGGCAGCGGCCACAACGTGGTCAGCACCGTGTTCGTGGAGTGCGCCAGCATGTACCGTGCCGACGGGCCGGAGGCAATGCGGCCCGTGGGCGAGACCGAGTTCGTCAACGGCATCGCGGCCATGTCGGCGAGCGGCCAGTACGGCGGGACGCGTGCCTGCCTGGGAATCGTCGGCTTTGCGGATCTGACCCTGGGCACGGCCGTCGGCGACGTGCTCGATGCGCACATGACCGTCTCGGCGCGGTTCAAGGGCATCCGCCACGCGGCGGGCTGGGATGCCAGCGCCGATGTCCGGAATTCCCACACGCATCCGTTCGAGCATCTGCTGCTGGACGGGAAGTTCCGCGAGGGGTTTGCCGAGCTGGGCAGGCGCGGATTGTCCTTCGACGCCTGGCTCTACCACACGCAGATCGACGAGTTCACGGACCTGGCGCGGGCGTTTCCGGATACGACTATCGTCTTTGACCACTTCGGGGGGCCGCTCGGTATCGGTCCCTATGAGGGTAAGAGGGCAGAGATCTTTCCGGTCTGGGCGAAATCCATCAGTGAGCTCGCTCGCTGCCCGAACGTGGTGGCCAAGCTCGGCGGGCTGGTGATGCCCATCAACGGCTTCGGCTTCCACAAGCGGGAACGGCCGGCGACCTCGGACGAGATCGTCGCAGCCACGGGCGACTACTACCGCCACGTGCTCGACTGCTTCGGCCCTGCCCGCTGCATGTTCGAATCCAACTTCCCCGTGGACAAGCAGAGCGTGAGCTACGCGGTGCTCTGGAACGCCTTCAAGAAGCTGGCGTCCGGATTCTCTGCAACAGAAAAAGCCGATGTCTTCCACGACACGGCGGCCCGCGCCTACCGGCTCGACTGATCGTGCCGCGAGGTTCCGATTCCCGCCCGGGACTGCTCTGGCGGGCGTTCTCCCGGGTAGTGGCCATGCCCCGGGTGAGCCCGATGATGATGCGTTTCGCGACCGCCGTGGATAGGCCGCTGCTGCGCGCGAGCCGGGGACGTGTCCGGCTGTCCTTCGTCATTCCGTGTCTGCTGCTGCGTTGCCGTGGTGCGCGTACGGGGCTCGCCAGAGAAGTGCCGCTGCTCTATGTGCCGGACGGAGACGACGTCCTGCTGGTGGGCTCCGGTGGCGGCTCGATACGTACACCGGCCTGGTGCGCGAACCTGCTGGCGCATCCGGAAGTGGAAACGGTGCGCGGCGGGCAGGTGGAAGCCCGAAAGGCGGAGTTGCTGACGGATGTTGCGCGGTCGGCGGCCTGGAAACGAGCTGTGGCTGTCTATCCCGGATACGAAAGATACCGCGATCGCGTAGCCAGAGAGATACCCGTGTTCAGGCTCCGACGGGTGGATGTTCAGGCCCACTGAGGTTCGATGAAAAAGCGCCGCCCGGAGGCGGCGCATCGATGAAGAGCGGAGAATCCCGCAGGTCAGTCGCAGAGATCCTCCGGCAGCCACTCGGCTTCCGGTGACCATGCACACATGGCTTCCCGGAGGGCGTCGGCGTCGTTGATGCCGCAGTCTGAGCCCATGTCGAGGGCGTCCGTCAGGCTCCCGGTCACGCACGTCACCTCTTCCCGCTCACCGGTTGGCAAGCCGTCCTCGTCGAGCTTCGTCGCCAGCACGAAGCCCGTGCCCGGCAGGTAGTATTTATGTTCCGCCCCACCGGGGTCGCGCGGGTTGAGCTCGAAGGTCTGCATGCAGCGGCCGTCGCACGCCAGAGGACCTTCCAGATCACCGCCTTCCTCCTCGGAGGGCGTGGTCATGAGCGCCTCGTAGCGTACGTAGTCCTCGGCTTCGTCGCTGGACATCTCCTGTCTGTCGCTCATTCCGACAACCGGATTCTGCCGAACCGAGAATCCGGCCTTGGCACGGTCGGTGAGATGGGCGAAGGAACCGTCGGTGTTGTCGATCAGATCGTCCTCGACTTCGAAGGTATTCTCTCCGCAGTAGACCGTGTCACCGACCTCGCCGATACCAAGCGCCGCGCCGGACGCGCCGATCTGCGCGTACCAGTCCTGGGTCATCTCCACGGCTGAGTATTCACCCCCGTCATCCTCTTCGAAAACCAGATCGCGGACGACACGACAGGGCAGCCCACCGACATCCCGGACCTCCCCAGTGGCGGTCACCACCACCACCTCCTTGACCGGTTCACCCTCATCGTCCTCCGTTTCCGAAACGATGACGTGTGTGCGACCGGCTGTCAGTGGCCAATACTGGTTCGGCTCGACGCCATCGCCGATGTCGTCGGGGTCGACAAAGTCTTCCGGCTCGAAGGCGACGTCGTATCGCTGCTCACCGACCAGATCGCAAAGCTCGAGCCTGGCTTCATAAACGTCTTTGCACTCTTCGGCGTTCTCTGCCTTTTCCTCGCGGGCTTCCGCCGTACAGTCGCTCTCGTCTTCAGCTGCCGAGACGTAGGCGCAGTCCGCGCGGTGAACGAGATAGGTGTCTTCCCGGTCGGCAAAACATGCGTACAGCATGAGCTTGGCGTGTCTGCTGCACGCGCCGTAGCGGTAGTGATCGGCGTTCGCGTTCCCGGCCCAGACCGCCAATCCGGCGGCGACGAGCACGGCAATCAGTCCGCGTTGATTCAGCATCTCTCTTCTCCCTGGCTTTTGCTGTATGACGCCTGCATGGCAGGTGCTGGAGTTTGAGACCAGGGAACCGCTGAAAATCTATCGGAGAAAAGCGTCGCGCCTCAGGCGAGTGGCCAGTGACGTCAGTCTTCCAGGCAGACCAGCACCGCAGCATTGGCAATGACCAGCTTATCGATGCCCGCCTCCTCGGGCACATCCAGCCCACCCGTGACCGGGATCACGGTAACCTCGCCGTAGGGGAACTCGGCAGCAATGGCAGCCAGGTCCAGCGCTTCCGGCACCTGCACACCGATCCGCACGGTGATCTTCATGTCAGTGGGTGACTTGCCGAGAACGCGGAAGAAGTTGAGGCTGGAGTGGCGGATGGCGTCCGATACCGCCCGCCGGGCGGCCTTGGTGTAGTCACCGCCATGTACGTCGGTACCCATACCCATTTCGGTGACGTAACGTTTCAGTGTCATGTCAGTACTCAATCGTAGTAAGAGGGTGCGAGAGCCAGTGTCTCTGCGAGCGCCTTGTCGTGCTCGATCCAGAGTGTAGCCTGCTCGGCTTCCAGCAGCGCCTCCACCTTGTCCATGGAGCGAAGGGTTTCCGTGGCGTCGCTGTTGAACACCGGCGCCCGGCGCAGCGCACGGCTGGCACGGAAGTGATAGAGATCGCCGGAGAGCACGACGTTGCCCGTGTTCGCAAGACGCAGCAGCAGTGCCTGGTGGCCAGGTGTGTGTCCCGGAACCGAGATGATCACCACGCTGCCGTCACCGAACACATCGTGATCGCCGGACAGCACCAGACGTTCGTTGTCCGCGAGGGCCAGGTACAGGTCCGGCACGAAGTAGGGATTGACGTTCTCACCGAATGCCGCCTCGTACTCCCGGTCCTGAATGAGCAGTCTGGATCGGGTGAACGCGTTGGCGGCACCCACGTGGTCATAGTGCATGTGCGAGAACGCTACCAGATCGATGTCTGCCGGGGTCAGCCCCAGGTCCGCGAGCTGCTCGATGAACGACCGGTCGTAGAGGTGGTAGCCCTCTTCGTCGTCCAGCCGCCCCTTGCCGGCCATGCTGAGCGGCAGACCCGTGTCCCAGACCATACGGCCAGACGGGTGTTCGATGAGGTAGCAGGGCACGAAAAGTTCCCGCACATCGGTCTCATCACCGGTCAGGCTGAATGCGCCGACGTCGTTCACGCCGATGATGCCGCAATCGAAAACAGTCAGCCGCACGCCGTCGACCGATCTGGCGCATGCGCCGGTCAGTATCAATACCCCGGCGATTATCGGGATGGTCAGGAACGATCTCGACATGGTTCCTCCTTCGGGATGCTCCCGACGTTAGCTGAACAGGCTGTAGATGCCCAGCTGAGCAGCGATCAGCACCAGTGCCCACCAGCGGATATCGCGCCAGCGGGCCTGATCGGGTGCGTCGTTCATGAATACATGGCTCGGCACGGCGAAGCAGCCCACGGCGACGCAGCCGAACAGGACCACGGTGATCACGTTGGCCCACCACACCGGCAACTCGTAGATCCAGGCCATCACGGACGGGCTGTCCGCGGAACTGCCACACCCGATCGCCGGTAGATCAGACCGGCAAGGGCCGAGTCTGGCAATGGCTGTGTCCAGTAGCTTGTGAGCCACAGTGCGCCCATGGCGTAACAGAAGCTGAGAAACGCCACGTAGAGCATGTTGAGTCCCGAGCTCATGAGCAGTGCGGAGAGCGCCACACCGGAAACCAGGGTGATCAGACCGGCCGCCGGCGTGGCGTGGCGGGTGAATGCGCCGAGCACCAGGAGCGCCAGCATGGGACCCTGGAACAGCGACAGCAGCGACTGGATGAAGATGTAGATGCCACCCATCTCACCGACGTACGGTGCGAAACCCATGCCGCCCAGCAGAATGATCAGGGTTAGCCAGCGTCCCACCTTGAGGTCCGCCACCGGATCCGCCCGTTTCAGGAGCACACCGCGGATGTCGCGGGTGACCATCAGGGCTGTGGCATTGATGGCCGAGTCGATGGTGGACTGAAGGGCGGCGATGATCGCGATGAACATCAGGCCGGACAGACCCGGTGGCAGCACGTTTTTCACCACCCACGGCAGGGCCATGTCCGGATACTCGATGTCTGCGTGCATCACCAGAGCGAGCAGACCCGGAAAGACGATCAGCAGCGGCACGAGTGTCTTGGCAAAGGCGGCAAACATCATGGAAGCGCTGGCATCCCACTGGCTGCGTGCACCGAGCGTGCGCTGGAGGATGGCCTGGCCGCCGCACCAGTACGCCGGCGAGAGCACGATGGCGAGCCCCAGGATCACGCCGGGCCACGGGAAGTCGGGGTGGTCTGCCGGCAGGTAAGCCTGCAGATGGGTAGGATTCTCCCGGACCAGCGTTCTGCCGAACTCGCCGAGCCCACCCGCGTCGTCGACACCGAGGGCGACGATGGCGGCGCCCCCTGAAAACATGATCACCACCTGCAGGGCATCCGTGAAGGTGATGGCAGCGAGACCACCGCTGATGCTGTAGAGGCCCACCACGGTCCCGGTGACGACGATGCCCAGCCAGATCGGCCAGTCCAGGTAGGTTTCGAGCGTCAGCGCGATGGCCCAGAAGGAAACACCGATGGCGAAGATGGCGAAGGTGCTGGCGATGGCCGCGGCGAGTACACGCACGGCAGGGCTGTAACGGCGCCCCAGGTACTCGGGGATGGAGTAGACCCCGGCCCGCCAGTAGAGGGGGATGAAAACCAGCGAGGCGAGGATCATGGCCGGAATGGCACCGATCCACTCGAAGTTTGCCTGGGCGATGCCGGAGTTGTAGGCGCCGCCGGAAGCGCCGACATAACCTTCGGCGCTCACGTTGGTACCGATGATGGACAGACCGATGATGATCCAGGGCAGGGATCGGCCGGCCAGAAAATAGTCGTGGGCATCGTGCACGCGCCGGCTCAGGCGGAAGCCCATGATGACGACCGCCGCCAGATAGACCGCGATGATGCTCAGATCCAGTGGGTGCAACGGCTGCCTGTCTCTCTCCCGTTCGTCAGTGTAAAGGAAAGCCTAGAGCAGCGGGTGCGTGCAGGGCAGCGGATGCGTCGTCCCTGGACGCACCCGTTCTGGTGGTGGCCACTTCAGAGTGGCGCGATCCTGAGCGACATGGCATCGGCACCGACGACGCGCACACGGGTACCGGTCTCGATACGGCCGTCGGCCTGCACCCGCCAGATCGTATCGCCGATCTGCAGCCGGCTGGTGCCTGCGGGCAGCACCGTCGCGAGATCGAATTCCGTCCCGACCAGGTGCTCGGCCCGGTGGTTGAGCATGTCCGGCTGGTCCTCCTGCTCGTCCCGGAAGACTTTCAGGTAGAGGGCGGTCGCGACGATGCTGAGGCCGGCAAACAGCGTCAGTGACAGCGGCAGTCCCAGACCGGGGACCGCCAGCGTGACGAGTCCAACGACCAGTGCCGCCGCCGCGGTGCCCAGCAGAAAACCTGCAGCCCCGAGCGCTTCCGCCGCTGCAAGCAGCAGTCCGAGCGCAAGCCAGTGATAGGCATTGATGTCGATCATCCATTCCATAGCAGTCTCCTCCGTCATGCCGGGGCGTCAGCGTGACGCCCCGATCTGGGCCCGACGTTCCGGGGTGCTCGCGGCCATGGCGTCCCTGGCGACTTCTGCCAGGCCCGCCACGGTACCGATCACCGATGACGCTTCCAGGGGAATCATCATCACCTTGTTGTTCTCCGACGCCGCCAGTCGGCCCAGCGCCTCCACGTAGCTCTGGGCGACGAAGTAGTTGATGGCTCTTCCGTCTCCCTCGGCGATGGCCTTGGAGACCAGGGTGGTGGCGTTGGCTTCCGCTTCCGCCAGGCGTTCCCGGGCTTCTGCCTGCCGGCGGGCGGCTTCCAGCTCGCCTTCGGCTTTCAGCACCTGGGCTGCCTTGGCACCCTGGGCCACGGCGATCGCCGCTTCGCGCTCACCTTCCGCATCGAGGATGGCCGCCCGCTTGTCGCGTTCCGCCTTCATCTGTCGGCCCATGGCTTCCACCAGGTCCTGTGGCGGCGAGATATCGCGGATCTCCACCCGGGTGACCTTCACGCCCCACGGGTCCGTTGCATCGTCCACTTTGGACAGGAGGGCGGAGTTGATCTGGTCCCGGTTCGACAGCATCTCGTCGAGCTCCATGGAGCCGAGCACGGCGCGGATGTTGGTCATCACCAGGTTCTGCATGGCCCGCTCCAGATCGGCGACCTCGTAGGAAGCCCGCACCGGATCCAGCACCTGAAAGAAGCACACGGCATCAGTAACCACCTGGGCATTGTCCTCGGAGATCACCTCCTGAGGTGGAATGTCCAGAACCTGCTCCATCATGTTCTGTTTGTGGCCGATCCGGTCTACGAACGGAATGATGAGGTGAAGTCCCGGTGTGAGGGTTTTCACGTAGCGTCCGAACCGCTGCACGGTCCAGTTGTAGCCCTGCGGCACCATCTTCACCCCCTGGAGGATGACGATCACTGCCAGCAGTGTCAGTAGCAGAGAAACAACCGTATTCCCGTCAAACATAACTATCTCCTGTCATTCATAGACAACATATGTCTCTAATAAGAGACGTTACGAATGGTAACGCTTTGGGGTGGAAAAACAACATATGTCTCGTATAATCCATTTTTTGTCCATAATCCGAGACGGGAGGCATTGTGGCCCAGAAGCTGTTCGACTCTCCGGCAATGCGGGAAGCCATACGCAGGGTGATCCGCTCCCGCATGGCGCTGAAGGGCTTCGAGTACCGGGATCTGACCCAGCGACTGCGGGCCCTGGGTGTGGAACAGACGGAGAGCAACCTCCGTTCCAAGGTGAACAACGGATCGCTCGGCGCGCAGCTTTTCGTCTACATCCTGCTGGCGCTGGATCTGAAGCAGCTGGATCTGGAACCCATGGTGGAGATTCTCGACGACCTCCGGTCCGCCGATGAGGCAGCATCGGAGGGGGACTGATAGAGTCTCGACTGGCTGAGGAAGAGGAAGCAGATTTGACCATCAAAGTCATCGGCGCCGGATTCGGACGCAACGGCACGCTGTCGCTCAAGCAGGCACTGGAGCGGCTGGGATTCGAGAAGTGCTACCACATGCTGGAGCTGAGCCTCGAGAAGGACGAAGACCTGGCCTGGCTGGCCCTCGCCCGGGGTGAGCCTGTGGACTTCGACAAGTTATTCGAAGGTTATCAGGCGTCGGTGGACTGGCCGTCCTGCAACTTCTGGCGTGAGCAGCTGGCCTGGTATCCGGATGCCAAGGTGATTCTGAGCGAGCGTGATCCGGAGCAGTGGTACCAGAGCATCATGAACACGATATACCAGTCGTCCGTGGCGATGCGGGGTATGGACGACCCGATGATGCAACGCAGATCCAGAATGGTCTTCGAGGTGGTCTGGGACGGACTGTTCGGTGGCCGGATGGACGACAAGGACCATGTCATCGACGTCTATCTCAGACACAACCAGCAGGTGAAGGACGAGGTACCGCCGGAGAAGCTGCTGGTGTTCGAATCCAGCCAGGGATGGGACCCGCTGTGCGCATTTCTCGACGTGCCGGTGCCGGACGAGCCCTATCCCCGGGTCAACACCACCGAGGACTTTCAGGCCATGGTACGGGCGCGGATGTCCGAGATGACGGATTCAGCCGACGGCTGAGCCGCTCGCGGCCGTTTCCGCTCGGAACCAGCCACTGGTGCGCAGGCAGAACCTGACCAGCATGAGCATCAGTGGTACCTCGATGAGCACACCGACCACCGTTGCCAGGGCGGCACCGGAGGACAATCCGTAGAGCATCGCAGCGGTGGCGATCGCCACCTCGAAATGATTCGAAGCGCCGATCATGGCGGTGGGCGCGGCATTCTCGTAGCTCAGCCCGAGCAGCTTCGAGAGCCCGTAACCCAGCGCGAAGATGAGTACGGTCTGCACGAACAGGGGCACGGCGATCCAGAGAATGGTCAGCGGGTTCTGGACGATGGTTTCTCCTTTCAGGGAGAACAGCAGCACGAGGGTGACCAGCAGGGCGGTGATCGTCACCGGGGTCAGAAAGCGGAGGAACGTTTCCCGGAACCAGACTTCTCCCTTCCGCGCCATGATCCATTTCCGGGAGGCGTACCCGGCGACCAGTGGCAGCGCGACGTAGACGCTGATGGACAGCAGCAGCGCCTGCCATGGCACCGGCAGCCGGCCGACGCCGAGCAGGAAACCACCGATCACACCGAACAGCACCAGCATGGTGAGCGAGTTGATGGCGACCATCACCAGCGTGTGGCTGTCGTTGCCCTTCGAGAGGTAACCCCAGACCAGAACCATGGCAGTGCAGGGGGCGATGCCGAGCAGGATGCAGCCGGCCAGGTAGCTGCGCCACAACGGTACCTCCAGTACCTTCAGACCATCGACCAGCACCACCTGACCCGCGCCGTAGCTGTCGCCGACGGACAGGTCGACACCGAGTGGAATTTTCACGTGATCCACCGCGTCGGGGCCGATGAAAGTCAGGAATGCCGTGCCGAGGAAGAAGCTGGCAATGAGGTACATGGTGAACGGCTTGATGGCCCAGTTGATGAAGAGCGTCAGACCCACCGGACGTACCGCCTTGCCTGCGCGGACCACCTCGTGGAAGTCGATCTTCACCATGATGGGATACATCATGAAGAAGAGGCACAGCGCGATGGGAATCGACACGACCGGTGCGCCATTCACCGTGATGGCCATGGCATCGAGTGTCTGCGCGACCTCCGGTGCCACCTTGCCGAGGCCGATGCCGGCGACGATGCACAGTGCCACCCAGAGTGTCAGATAGCGTTCGAAAATGCTCATCGAAGGATCTCCGTTCTTCTTTTCAGCACTGACCGCCGTCGTCCGCGCAGCACTCGGCGACCAGATAGTCCACGAGCGACTGCATGGTCCGGAAATTGGCGGTGCAGCGCAGGGTGCGTCCCTCCCGATCCTGGTTCATGAGACCGGCGCTCATCAGATGACTGATGTGATGAGACAGGGTCGAGCCTGGAATGTGGAGCGTGTCCTTCAGTTTGCCCACGGGCAGGCCGGTCGGCCCAGCCCGGACGAGGCTGCGGAAG
>QJYB01000109.1 GCA_003247835.1 Gammaproteobacteria bacterium
ACCGCAAGGGCAGCGAACTGCTGGGCTGCTCCGAACAGGATATCCTCGGCCGTAACTGGTTCGACGGCTTCGTGCCACCCGGGGAGCGGGAATCGCTGCGCCGTGCATTCGAAAGAATGGTGAGCGGGCAGGAAGACTTCCCGGAGTACTTCCAGAATCCGGTGTTGACCCGTGCCGGCGAGGAGCGGCTCATCGCCTGGCACAACACGACGCTGCGCGACGAGGCAGGCAATATCACCGGCACGCTCAGTTCAGGCGAGGACATCACCACGCAGCGGCGCGCCGAAGAGCAGCTGCGTCAGAGCGAGGAACAGCTGCGTCTCACACTGGAACACGCCCCCATCGGCATCCTGACCGCCGGACTGGATCGCCGGCTCCTCACCGTGAATCCCACACTGTGCGACATCCTCGGCTATACCGCCGAGGAACTTGCCCGGTTGTCCATCGACGATATCACCCATCCCGACGACCGCGAATCCACGCAACAGAAGTGGCAATCGCTGCTTGACGGTGCAATCGGCAGCTGCGACCTCGAGAAACACTACATTCGCAAGGACGGCGCGGTCATCACCGTGCGCGCCCGCGCCGGGCTGGTGCGGGACGCACGCGGGCAGCCGCTGATGGTGGTGGGGGAGATCGAGGACATCACCCAGCGTGAACGCGCCGAAAGACTCTTCCGGCTCGTCGTCGAGTCGGCGCCCAACGGCATCCTGATGGCGGACGCAGACGGCCGTATTGTCCTGGTCAACTCGCAGCTGGAAAAATACTTCGGTTATGCGAGAACCGAGCTGATCGGGAACGCTGTCGAAATGCTGATCCCGGACCGCCTGCGTTCCGGTCATGATCAGTACCGTGTCCGTTTTCTGCAGGAGCACCGGGCGCGGGCGATGGGACTCGGTCGCAACCTCTTCGGTCTCAGGAAGGACGGCAGCGAGTTCCCCGTCGAGATCGGTCTGAGTCCGGTCGAAACGGATCACCAGACCCATATCCTCGCCTCCGTCGTCGATATCTCGGAGCGCGTGCAGTTCGACCAGGAAATGCAACGCATGCGTTCCTATCTCAAGAACATCATCGATTCCATGCCGTCGGTGCTCGTCGGCGTCGATGCCGGGGGTCGGGTTACAGAATGGAACCAGAGCGCCGAACAAGCCACCGGTGTGCCGACCGAACGCGCCATAGGTCAGCCGTTCGGCACGCTGTTTCCCGATCTCGAAATGCAGCTGGAGAACCTGCAGGACGCGATGCGTGCGCACAGCCTGACCAGCACGAAGCGGCTCAGCCTGGTAACCGACAGGAATGGCGAGAAGCGTTACGCGGATGTGATGGTCTATCCGCTCACGACCAACGGTGCAGTCGGCGCCGTAATCCGGGTGGACGACATCACCGACCGGGTGCGCATCGAGCAGATGATGGTGCAGACCGAGAAGATGATGTCCGTCGGTGGACTCGCCGCCGGCATGGCGCACGAGATCAACAACCCGCTGAGCGGAGTGTTGCAGAGCAGCCAGAATATCCAGCGCCGGCTGACCGCGGATCTGGAGGCCAACCGGCAGGCGGCTGAATCGCTGGGCGTGGATCTGCAGCTAGTTTATCGCTACCTGGAGGTGCGTGGCATTCTGGGGTTCGTCGAGTCCATACGGCAGGCCGCCAGCCGGGCCAGCCGCATCGTTGCCGATATGCTGGCCTTCAGCCGCAGTTCCAGCAGGGAGTTCCAGCCGGCCCGGATCGAGGAGATCATCGACACCGCCGTGCGGCTGGCGGCCAACGACTACGATTTGAAGAAGAAATACGATTTCCGGCGTGTGGAGATCGTGCGCGAGCTCGACCCCGAACTCGACACGGTGGTCTGTGAACCGACGGAGATCGAGCAGGTGCTGCTCAACCTGGTCAAGAATGCCGCCCAGGCCATGGTTGGCGAAAGCACGCCACTCCCGCACCGGATCACGCTGCGCACGCGCAAGGAAGGCAATTTTGCCCGCATCGAGGTCGAGGATAACGGACCCGGTATGGACGAGGCCACGCGCCGGCGCGTGTTCGAGCCCTTCTTCACCACCAAGGCCGTCGGCGCGGGTACGGGACTTGGATTGTCGGTTTCTTATTTTATCGTGACCGAACAGCACAAGGGCACGATCGATGTCAACTCCACCCCCGGCCAGGGCACCTGCTTCATCGTGCGCCTGCCCCTCAAAGGGAGACCAGGATGAGGGGCATATCCATCCGGGGTGAAGGATTAGGTATACTTGCCTACACTTCAGAGGAGACCCCGATCGATCCATCATTGCGGCCAGAAGCGGCGCCAGGGGAAACCGAGACCGGTTTCCGTCGAAGCTCATTCACGGCCTTCCCGTTCGCAGTTTCCGTCCGGTCGAAGACAGCCGTGGAATGACCTGAGCCCCTGGCAGAAGGCGTCGTGCCGGAGAGGCGATCGATCGGGGTACCGCAAGGGTCACAGGGCTTTGTCATGGCGGAAGCAGCCAAGATTCTGACGATTGAGGATGAACCGCCCATCCGCCGGGGCATCGTGGCCTATCTCGCGGACAGCGGCTTCACCATGCTGGAAGCCAACGACGGCCCCTCGGGCATCGAGACCTTCCGGCGCGAACATCCCGACGTGGTGCTCTGCGACCTGCGGCTGCCGGGCATGGACGGTCTTGAAGTGCTGTCCACCATCACCGCTGAATCCCCGGACACCCCGGTCATCGTGGTATCCGGCGTCAGTCTGCTCAATTACGCCGTCCAGGCGCTCAAGCGTGGCGCCTGGGACTACATCACCAAACCGATTCACGACATGGCGGTGCTGGAAAGCGCCGTGCGCCGCGTGCTGGAACATGCCGAACTGCTGCGCCAGAACCGGCAGTACCGCGAAAATCTGGAGGAGCTGAATCAGGAGCTGACCCGCACGCTGAAACAGTTGCAGGAAGACGAGGAAGCGGGACGTCGTATCCAGCTGCAGATGCTCCCCGAGGACAACAAGTGTTTCGGCGTCTACACGTGCAGGCGGCGTCTGTTTCCCTCCATGTACCTGAGCGGCGATTTCGTCGACTATTTTCCCATCGACGAACGCCATATCGGCTTCTACATGACCGACGTGTCCGGCCACGGGGCGGCCTCTGCCTTCGTGACTGTGATGATCAACACCCTCATGACCCAGTATCGCGAGGCCCTGTGGCAGTCCGGCGACAAGACCATTCTCCAGCCGCGGGATACGCTGATGCGGCTCAATCGCGATGTCTACCGGCAGAACATCGACAAGCATCTCACCATGTGCTACGGGGTGATCGATCAGGCGGAAAATACCCTGTTCTGGAGCAATGCCGGGCAGTTTCCCTATCCCATGCTGAACGACGGACGCGAGGTGCGCACGCTGGAGTGCCGGGGGCGTCCCATCGGCATGTTCTACGACGCGGAATTCACGCTGTGCCAGCTCGACCTGCCGGCGACCTTCGACCTGGTTATGGTCTCCGACGGAATCCTGGAACTGATGCCCGTGGAAACGCTGCAGAAGCGCTATGGCGAACTTCTGGCCGAGTCGCTGGAAGGCACCGGCCTCGACCTCAGGGAAATGACGGTCGGTCTCGAGGTGCTGGCCGAAAAGCATCTGCCTGATGATATCGCCATCATGGTTATCACCCGGCACTAGCCCGGATACCTCACCAGCCGAACAGCGCCT
>QJYB01000029.1 GCA_003247835.1 Gammaproteobacteria bacterium
ATTGTGAACGCATTTCTATCAACGATCTTGTGGATCGTTTCGAGCGTACTCGCGCTTCTCCCTGCTTTGTTTTACGAAGAGAGGAACGTCGGCGAGTTGGAGCGCGTTTTCCTTTACCCGATTACGGCCTACCTTACCGCATTGGTTATAGGTACCTTGACCAACAGAAAAACGGCGATTGTAGATGCAGAGAAAACCGCAGCAGCATCCGCGATTGGTGCGAATCTAGCTCATGAACTTAGGACGCCGCTCGCCAGTATTGGAACTATCTCAAAGGGAGCATCTAACCTGCTACCCGTTCTAACTGACGCATACGAAAAGGCGAAGCAAGCCGGTATAGCTGTAGCGCCCCTAAGGAAAACACAGCTCTACTTGCTCAACAACGCCCTTCTCTCGATACGACAGGAAGTCGAATACTCCAACACCATCATCGACATGCTGCTCCTAAACACTGCCGACAAACCCCTCTCAAACGTGCAGACCGACAAGCTGAATGCCAGCGAGGTGGTTCAAGAGGCGGCCAGACGGTTTCCGTTCAACAATCAGAAGGAACGGAGTCTGGTCTCAGTAGAAGTAAGGAAAGACTTCTCTTTCGACGCACCACGACTTCTGCTCGTGCACGTGTTGTTCAACCTGATCAAGAATTCACTGTATTTTGTACAGAAGTCCGGCAAGGGCGAGATTAACGTATACACCGATCGCCGCGGGACCAATGGTTATATCGTAGTGCACGACACCGGCGCGGGCATATCTGCATCCGTGCTACCGCACATCTTCGAGCGTTTTTATACAACCACGCCTACCAGCCAGAGTGCCGGAATCGGACTGAGTTTCTGTAAGCTTGTTATGGACTCGATCGGCGCCAGGATAGATTGCGACTCAAGAGAAGGCGAGTACACCACGTTCACACTGACCTTTCCGAACGTTACAGACGAAAAACCCGCCCCGCATTTCGGGCAAGAACCTCGAACTCTCTAGGAAGATTTTTCGAGACGTTCAGCGCGTCGACGTGAGGATAGTCAGTTCCCCAGAGGATTCGATCCTCACCGACGAGATCCAACGTCGTTCCGATGGTCCGTTCGCCCTGCTCGGCGACAAAGTAGCAGTTTTCACGGATGTATTCGCTGGGGCGTCGTTTCAGCGAAAGGATTTCCTTAAATGCTTCGTACTTCGCGTCGAGACGGTCCATCAGGTAGGGGGCATAGCCGCAGCCCGCTTCCACGCTGACTACCTTGCATCGTGGAAACCGCTCGAACAGTTCGTCGACGATCACGCTGGTCATGGCCGGCATGAGCTGCCCGGTGCCTCCGAGCCCGAAGCTGAAGACGGGTCCCGGGGATGTTGCATGCCAGTCGGCGAACGGGACTGCGGCACCACCAAAACGCACGATTACATGAAAGCAGCCGGGAGCCTCCGCTTCCTGAAGTCTCGCCCAGAGCGGGTCGAAGTGTGTACTTCCCGGGCGGTGACCCTGTACGGTCTCCGGCGGCACGAAGAGCCCGCGGAAGCCGAGCTTGAGGCAGCGGTCGAGCTCGCGGGTTGCTTCATCCAGATCGTGCCAGTTGACGACCGCGACCGCCGCAAGGCGCTGCGGATCAGTCTGGCAGAACTCACTGATCCAGGTGTTATAGGCGCGACAGTATGCGTTGGCCAGATCCTGGTCGTCCGTTGGAAACGGGAGAATGCAGATCGTCGGGAAGAGAACCGATTTCTCGATCCCCCAGCTGTCCATCCGCCGTAGCCGGGCCAGAGGATCGAAGCTGTCTTCGGGGTTGTCCCTAACGTAGGATCGCTTTCCTGCGAAGAGCTCCGCCTTGCTGTCCTCTGCGCCACCGAGGCCAGCCACCACACCCTGCAGTACCACCTCCTCTCCAATGATCAGCTTCTCGATCCCGTCCGCCTCCTCCACACGGATTGCCCGGTCGCGAAACTTCGGCTCCAGATAACGCAGCCAGAGATCTGCCGGTTCGAGTACGTGTGCGTCACAATCGATGAAGACCGTCACGGCATCCTCCCATCGTCACTCAATACAAGCATATACCGCTTCCGCGCAGGCCATGGCGGAAGTTCCGCCGGTCACCACCCCCTGCTGCATCTGATTCATCAGAAAGCAGAACGCGAGGCGCCGGCCCGGATCGTAAAAGGCCATCGATCCGCCGGCACCTGCATGCCCGAAGCTACCTGCGCGCAGTCCGATAGGCGCACGAACGTCGTGGAGCATGAAGCCAAGCCCGAACCGGGTGAACGACTTCAATACCTCGTCCTCACCCTCGGATTCCGTCGTCGTTGCCAGACGAAGGATGTGTGCAGGGAACACGTCCGACAGCTTCGCATAAAGCTCGGCAAGACCACGCGCCGTACCGAATCCGTTCATGCCGGGCATTTCCGCGCGACGGTAGGCTTGAGAGTTCATGTAGCCGGGGCCGAGTGCTGGATTCTGAAATGCAGCCCCGGTAGGCGATGACCGATCGGCCATCGCTTCCAGCAGGGCGCGAGAGGATTCCGGTGGTGTGGCACCTGCTTTCATTCGCGCCGGGAGCATCTGCGCACAGCGGTTGAGATCCTCACCATCGACGCCGAAGTGCAGGTCCAGTTGCAGCGGTTGCGAGAGTCTGTCCTCGAGCCACCCGCGCAGCGTGATACCGGTGGCACGCCTGAGGGTTTCCCCCAGCAGAAATCCGAACGTCCGTGCGTGATAGCCGTGTCTCGTGCCGGGGATCCACCAGGGCGCTTCCGCAGCCAGCGCGGCACATATACGCGGCCAGTCATAGAGAATCTCCGGCGGTACCGGAGCGTGAAATCCAACCACCCCTGCCTGATGGTTGAGCACCTGCCTCGTGGTGATCGTTGCCTTACCGGCCGCGGCAAACTCCGGCCAGCTCGCAGCAATCGGATCGTCCAGGGCGATCAGACCGTCCGCCACCGCCTGCAGAACACAGACCGTCGCAATGCCCTTGCTCGCAGAAAACAGACAGCACAGCGTGTCCCGCACCCAGGGCTCCGTCTTCTGCCGGTCGCGGTGTCCAGCCCAGAGGTCGACCACCGGAACCCCTTCGAGAAACACCGCAACAGAAGCCCCTACGTCACGACCTGCTGCGAAGCCTTCCAGAAAGGTATCAGCGGCACGAGAGAACGCTGGATCGACATCACCCTGCAGTTCAAGTTGAATAGCCACTTCCCCCCGGCGCGCCACTTCCCGCAGCATATCAGCTAATGTCCACCGGAAATCTGACCCAGGGCGCCGTCCCCGCCGCGCTGTTGAAGCTGACTGCGCCCATGATGGCCGGAATATCCGCCAACATTCTCGTCGGCATGCTGGAGATCGGATTCATCGGTCAGCTCAGCACGCACCACATCGCCGCGATCACCTTCACGTTCCCTGTCACCATGATGCTCACGAGTATCGCGCTCGGCATCGGCATCGGAACCTCCTCCGTCATTGCGCGCAGTGTCGGTGCGGGCGCATCGGAAGAGGTGAGGAGGCTCGGCACGCACGCCATCGTGCTCGTCGTCATTGCCATGTCCGTGCTCTCGCTGGTCGGCTATCTGACCATCGACCCCGTGTTCACCCAGCTCGGTGCCGGACCGCTGGTGCTGCCGCTCATTCACACCTACCTGGACATCTACTACCCCACGATGCTGCTGTTCACGGTGACGATGGTTGCCGGCAACATCATGCGCGCCAACGGCAATGCCAATGTCCCGGGGCTCGTGATGACGCTGGGCGCCCTCGCCAATCTGGCAATCGACCCGGTACTGATCTTCGGCTGGTTCGGCCTGCCCCGGCTGGAGCTCGCTGGTGCCGCCCTGGCCGCAGCCGTCTCCAGGCTGGGTACGGCTGGTGTGCTGATCTTCTACATCAGCAGGAACGGCCTGATCAGCACCACGGGTATCTTTGCCGGACTGATCGGTTCCGCCAGACAGATCCTTCACATCGGACTGCCAGCCATGGCGACCCAGCTCATCGGTCCGGTATCCGGCGCGCTGATCACGCGTCTGCTCGCCGGCCACGGCGCGGCGGTCGTGGCCGGATTCGGCGTTGCTACTCGAATCGAGTCCGTGGCGGTGATGGTGCTGTTTGCGCTGTCTGCGAGCATCGGCCCCTTCGTCGGCCAGAACTGGGGGGGCAATCGCCCGGATCGCGTACAGGCAGGGCTGCGGGTGACCTACCGGTTCTGCCTGGCCTGGGGTGTGCTGATCGCCATTCCGCTGGCCTTTATCGGCAGCGCGGTGGCCGGACTGGTGGACGATTCCCCGGCGGTGATCACCACCGCGGCCTGGTACCTTGCAGTGGTGCCCTGGTCATACGGGCTCTGGGGCGTGCTCATGATGTCCTCCGCCTCGTTCAACGCGCTAGGCAAGCCCCTGCCTTCGACCGCCCTGTCGTTCTCCCGCATGTTCGTGATCTACATACCGCTGGCCCTGCTGCTCGACCACTATTTCGGTTATCACGGCATTTTCATCGCCACCGCGTTAAGCAACGGTCTCATGGGTACGATCGGCTACTTCTGGTTCAGAAAGCGGTTCTTTACCGACCGGTGATCGGCATGGTCGGCCGACGCCTCCTTACCGTTCCTGCCTGCATCTCGCTCACGCTGCTGCTCACGGCTTTCTCGCCGCTCCTGCTGATCCTGGCGTGGCTCGTCGGCCGACTGCCGGCCTGCAGGGGTGCCGTGCCCACGCTGGGTCTCATCGTCGGCTACCTGTGGTGTGAGACCCTGGGGATCTCTGCTGCGACCTGGCTCTGGTTCCGACATCGCGAGGAGGCGGCGTTTGTTCGCGCCAACTACAAGCTGCAGTGCTGGTGGGCCGCCACACTCAAACGGATCGCCGAACGCCTCTTCCGGCTCGAATTCGAGGTCAGCGGTCAGGGTGCGCTCACCGGTCCTGGAGCGCTGACGATGCCCCGGCACGCAAGCATCGCCGACACTCTGATCCCCATGGTGTTCTATGCCATCCCGCAAGGCATCCGCCTGCGCTACGTGCTCAAGCAGGAGCTTCTGTTCGATCCCTGCCTGGACATCGTCGGCCATCGCCTGCCCAACTATTTTGTCGACCGCGGTGGCGAGGACAGTGCCCGGGCAGCCGCAGGTGTAGCAGGACTGCTGACTGGCATGGCGCCCGACGAAGGACTGCTCCTGTATCCGGAAGGAACACGGTTTTCCACCGCCAGGGTTCACGCACTGCGCGCCAGGTGGAAGGACGACCCCGGGCGCCTGGCCCAGCTCGATCGCTGGCCGCACCTGCTGCCGCCACGTACGGGTGGCTTCCTGGCAGCTCTGGACGCCAACCCAGGACGGGATCTCCTGTTCTGCGCTCATGCGGGATTCGAGGGATCGAGTCACTTCAGATCGCTGATCAACGGCGCCTGGCTGGATGCCCGCATCCGTGTGCACTGGTGGCGGGTGCCGTTCGAATCGATTCCGGCAGATCGACGGGGACGGGTGTCACTGCTCTTCGAGCAGTGGGATCAGATGGAGCGTTGGGTTAGCCTCCACGCCTCGGCTTGAATACAGGGGGAACCAGTCGATGGTGGGCATCTATCGCATGTACGAACCGGGACCACCCGAGGTGATGAAGTGGGAGGAAGCAGACCTGGGAGAGCCCGGACCCGGCATGGCCTATCTCCGCCACACCGCGATCGGGCTCAACTACATCGACACCTACCACCGAAGCGGGTTGTATCCGCTGCCTCTGCCGACACGCCTGGGGGTCGAGGCAGCAGGCGTCGTCGAAGCCGTCGGCGCGGGTGTGGACTCCGTCAGGCCGGGCGACAGAGTGGCCTATGCGGGCGGACTCGGCGCATACGCCGAGGGCAGCATCATGCCCGCGAGCCGACTGGTGAAGCTGCCGGACCAGGTGAGCGAAGAGCTCGCCGCCGCGAGCCTGCTCAAGGGCCTGACCGCCGCCTATCTGCTCACCCGGACCTTCCCGGTGAATGACGGGCACGACATTCTCGTCCACGCAGCGGCGGGCGGCGTCGGTCTGATTCTCTGTCAGTGGGCACACCACATCGGCGCGATGGTGATCGGGACGGTGGGCAGCGAAGAGAAAGCCGTGCTCGCCAGGGAAAACGGTGCGGACCACACGATCCTCTACCGGCAGGAAGACGTCGCCGGTCGGGTCCGCGACCTCACCGGCGGTCGCGGCGTGCACGTTTCCTACGATTCCGTCGGCAAGGACACGTTTCAGGCATCCCTCGACAGCCTGGCGCCGCTCGGTATGTTCGTGAGCTACGGCAACGCCTCAGGAAATGCCCCGGACGTGCCGCCGCAGGAGCTCCAGAATCACGGTTCGCTGTTCTTCACACGGCCGTCGCTTGCCCACTACACAGCGAATCCGGCAGATCTGAAGGCGCTGGCCGACCGGTTCTTCGGGGTGCTGGCCGACGGCACGGTCAAGGTCCACATCAACCAACGGTATCCGTTGAAGGATCTGGTCCAGGCACACCGCGACCTGGAAGCCCGCAAAACCACCGGCTCGACGGTGATCGTTCCCTGAACGGGATAATGAACTGAAGCCGATCCTGCTCAGGCGGGATCGGCAATTTTCAGAAGCTGCTTGCCGATATTCTGGCCGGTGAACAGCCGGTTCAGCGTCTTCGGGATGTTCTCGAATCCTTCCTGCACGTCTTCCCGGTGGACCAGCTCGCCACTCTGATACCAGCCGGCCAGCGCAGCCACGCCTTCCGGAAAACGCGGCAGGTAGTCGATGACGATGAATCCCTCCATACGCGCCCGCATGACCACCAGGTTCATCAGGTTGGTGGGACCCGGCTGCGGTTCCGTCGCGTTGTAGCTGCTGATGCCGCCGCACAGCACGATGCGGGCCTTCATGTTGATGTGGTTGAGCGCCGCTTCGAGGATGCTGCCGCCCACGTTATCGAAGAAGACGTCCACGCGGTCCGGGCAGAGCTCGCCGATCCGGGCATCCACATGCTCCGCCTTGTAGTCGATCACGTCGTCGAACCGGGCCTCCTCCTTCAGCCAGGCACACTTTTCCGCCCCGCCGGCGATACCGACCACACGACAGCCCTTGATGCGGGCGATCTGCCCGGCAACAGACCCGGTGGCCCCCGCCGCGCCAGAGACAAGCACCGTCTGTCCCGGTTCAGGCTTGCCGAGATCGAGCATGCCGAAGTAGGCGGTCTGGCCGGTGGTGCCGAGTACGCCCAGGGCCATCCGCGGCGTGATGCCGGCTGGCAGCCGGGTGAGCGGGATACCGCCCTTGCCGTCCGTAACAAAGAAGTCCTGCCAGCTGCCGAGCATCTGGACCAGGTCCCCCTTGCTGTAGTCCGGGTGCCTGGATTCAACCACCTGTGCCACGCAGCCCGCCCGCATGGGCTCGCCGATGGCCACAGGGGGCATGTAGCTTTCCCGGTCTTCCATCCAGCCGCGCTGCGTGGGGTCGAAAGACAGGTACAGATTCCGAAGCAGCACCTGACCAGGACCCGCCTCGGGAACCGGCTCTTCCCGATACTCGAAGTTCTCCTCCGTAACCATGCCGAAAGGGCGTTTCGCCAGCACCCATTGTCGATTGGTGTTCACCTTCGATCTCCTCCTGACTAATTTGTCCGCGTGCTAACATGCCGCGAACCGCCAGGAGGAGCAATGAGCGATCTAGCCTTTGCCTCGGCCACCGAGCTGGCCGCCGCCATTCAGCGACGCGATATCTCCGCTGTCGAACTGCTGAATCTGTATCTCGATCGTGTCGACCGCTACAACGGCGATCTCAACGCCATTGTCGTGGATGTGCGCGATGAGGCGCTCGAGCAGGCGCAAAAAGCAGACCAGATGCTTGCAGAGAGTCGGCCAGTGGGACCGTTCCACGGCGTGCCGATGACCATCAAGGAGTCCTACAACCTGGCTGGTACGCCAACCACCTGGGGTAACCTCGCCTGGAAGGAGAACATCGCCTCGGAAGATGCGGAATCCGTCAAGAAGCTGAAGTCAGCGGGTGCCATCGTCTTCGGCAAGACCAACGTGCCACTGATGCTGGCCGATTTCCAGAGCTACAACGCCGTCTACGGCACCACCAACAATCCCTACGATCACTCACGCGTTCCGGGTGGCTCCTCCGGCGGATCCGCCGCGGCGCTCGCCGCAGGACTGACCGGGCTCGAAACCGGCTCGGACATCGGCGGTTCTATACGCAACCCGTCCCACTTCTGTGGCGTGTTCGGCCACAAGCCGACGCACAACCTGCTGTGGATCCGCGGTCACTCCCCGCCAGGTGACGTGCGCAGCAAGCCGGACATCTCGGTGATCGGTCCTCTGGCCCGCTCCGCCACGGACCTGGACACCGCCGTGCGCTGCATGGCGGGTCCGGACGACATCATGGCGCGGGGCTATCGTCTCGACCTGCCGGAAATCTCCGGCGGACTGGCCGGACTCAAAGTCGGGGTGTGGAGCGATGACGAGATGTGTCCCGTCGACAAGGAGGTCCGTGATCGGGTGGAGCTCATCGCCAGTGCGTGCCGTGACGCAGGCGCCACGGTCGACAACCAGGCCCGTCCCGGCTTTTCCTCCGAGCACTCCCATGAGACCTATCAGAACCTGCTGCAGGCCACCATGTCCGCGCGCATGCCGGACGAGGACTACGAGAGCCTGAAGCGTTACGTCGCGACACTGGACCCGGAAGACCAGAGCAACACAGCGAAAATCCTCCGCGCCCAGGTGGCGAGCTTCAAGGAGTGGAAGTACCACAACGAGCTGCGCGATCACATGCGCTGGTCCTGGCACGAGTTCTTCGGCAAGTACGACGTACTGATCACACCCATCATGCCGACGGCGGCGTTCAAACATGACCACAGGGATTTCGGCGAGCGAACAATCCGCGTCAACAACGAGGAGCGGCCGTACTTCGAGCAGGTGTTCTGGGCAGGGCTCACCGGTGTGTCGTATCTGCCTTCAACGGTAGTTCCCACGGGACTCAATGGAGATGGTCTGCCCATCGGCGTGCAGATCGTCGGCCCCGAGTACGGCGATCTGATCACGATCGGCGTGGCCCGTGCGCTGGAATCACAGGGATTCCGCTTCGTACCGCCACCCGCCTACGTCTGAATCCGTTGCCCGATCCGTGACTACCACCGCGGTTGCGCATCCCAACATCGCGCTCATCAAGTACTGGGGCAAGCAGGCGTTACCCGGCAACATTCCGGCGACGCCCTCGCTGTCAATCACGCTGGACACGCTCAGCTCGACCACGACGGTGAGCGACTCCGCGACTGATCGGATCGTGCTCGACGGCCGTGAGGTGGACGATCCCAAGATCCGAGCCTGCCTGACCCTGCTGCGTGGAGCGTTCGACATCCCTCCGCTCGAGATCGTCAGCGAGAACAACTTCCCCACCGCCGCCGGGCTCGCATCCTCCGCCTCCGGTTTCGCCGCGCTCGTAACCGCAGTCAATGCACACTGCGGCCTAAAGATGTCCGAGCCTGAACGGTCCGTCTACGCCCGTCGCGCGTCCGGTTCCGCCGCACGTTCGATCTACGGGGGATTCGTCGGCCTTGCGGGGCCGGACTGGATCGCCGAGCCGCTGCTGACCGCCGAAGCGTGGCCGCTCAATGTGGTGATTGCCATCACCGACGTTGAGCGAAAAGCGGTGTCCTCGTCTGCCGGCATGCATGCCTCCGAAGAGACCTCTCCCTACTACGAACCCTGGGTGCGCACCACGGCAGACGACTACCTGGCGGCTCGGTCGGCAGTGACGGATCGCGACTTCGCTGCCCTGGGGGAGCTTGCCGAGTTGAGCTGTCTGAAGATGCACGGCGTCATGCAGTCGAGCCGGCCGGCCATGATCTACTGGCGACCGGCCACCATCGCGTGCATGCATGCGGTTCGAGCCCTGCGGGCAGACGGCGTGGACGTCTTCTTCACCATCGATGCGGGCCCGCAGGTGAAGGCCGTCTGCCTGCCCGAATCGCTGGACGTCGTCGCTGCACGTCTGGCGGAGCTGCCGGGGGTGCTGACGACGCACGCGGTCGGTCTCGGTGATGGGGCCCGGCTCGTCACCCCTTGAGCGGACCATGAACGAGTTCGCAGCCCCCGGAAAGGCGGTGATCTGGGGAGAGTACGCCGTACTGGCCGGTGCCCCCGCACTGGTCATGGCCGTCGACCGATATGCCCACTGCGCCGTGTCGGTGGAAGGCAGCACCTGGCACATCCGGTCCATGGGGTTCGAGAGCGAGGTCGAGCTCGACGTCGATACGCTGACCCGACTGGACCCGGCTTCCACACAGGGTGCCGCGGCCGTGGTCCGATCCGCGCTGGCCGCCCTCGGTGATCCGCCACTACCGGCAGGGGCGCGGGTCACCACCGACACCACCGCTTTCTATGAAGGGGACAGAAAACTCGGGATCGGTTCCAGCGCCGCGATCTGCACGGCGACCTGCGCCGCACTCGCCGACGCCCTGTCCCGGACCTTCGAACCATCGGTTCCCCGGGTGGCGCACCGACTCCTGCAGGGCAAAGCCGGCAGCGGGCTGGACGTCGCCGCCGCGTGCGAAGGTGGCCTGATCCGCTTTCAGTCCGGCCAGGCGAGCCCTGCGGAGTGGCCCGCATACCTGCACTACCAGTTCTTCTGGGTAGGTCACTCCGCAAAAACCACGGACCATCTGGCCAGATTCAACGCCTGGCGCACTTCGTCGAACAACAGACCGCTGGACGACCTGTGCGCCGCGTCGGGCAGACTCTTCGATCACGCGGATCTACCGGCCCTTCGAGACTATGTGGAGCGACTCAAGGCGCTGGACGCCGCGGCTGGCCTCGGGATCTACGACGCCGCCCACGCCCGATTGGATGAGCTTGCTTCTCGTGTCCAACTGGTCTACAAACCGTGCGGCGCTGGCGGGGGTGACATCGGTATCGCCGTGAGCGACCATGCATCCAGCCTTGACAGCCTGCTCGCACTCGCCGCCCCAGAATTTCTGCCACTGAACCTGGAGATTGCCCCCCATGGCGTCCACCGAATCAGCCGCTAGCGGATCTCGCATACCCAACTTCTTCAAGATGACTGTCGCCGAGCGCATCACCGCGCTCCGCCAGCGCGGTCTGCTCTCCGAAGACGACATCCGGTCCCTGGCCACTGCCGAGCACACGCTGCGACTGCCGGTGGCCGACAAGATGATCGAGAACGTGGTCGGAGTGTTCGGCCTGCCCATGGGGCTCGGACTCAACTTCCTGATCAACGGTCGCGACTACGTGGTTCCGCTCGTGGTGGAAGAACCCTCCATCGTCGCCGGCCTGTCCGGTGCCGCGCGCATGGCACGCCTGGGCGGCGGCTTCAACGCCAGCAGCACGGATCCCATCCTGATCGGCCAGGTCCAGGCAGTGAACATCGAGGACCCCGAATCAGCCAGGGAAAAACTGCTGAACGAACGGGATGAAATCCTTGCGCTCGCCAACAGTCTGCACCCGAAGATGCTGGCCAGGGGTGGTGGTGCTCTCGACATCGAGGTACACCTGCACGAGGCGCCGGAAGACGGTCGGCGGATGGTGGTGTTGCACCTCCTGGTGGATACCCGGGATGCGATGGGCGCGAATCTGGTCAACACCATGTGTGAAGGCGTGGCGTCCCTGGTTGAAACCATCACCCGCGGCAAGGTGTTTCTCAGGATTCTGTCGAACCTGACTG
>QJYB01000114.1 GCA_003247835.1 Gammaproteobacteria bacterium
CGTAGATGCCCTGCAGCCCGCCGTAGATGTCGGAGGATTGAAAGATGAATCCCCGCCGCTTGCACAGCGCGACGAGCTCTTCCATGGTCGATGCAGGCACCTGATATTCCTGACGTTTCGCGAGGCCGCGAACTATACCGAATCTAGTTCGAAAAGGCGCCGTGCGAGGCGGCAGCGGGTTTTTGTAAACGGCGCATTACAAAATTCACATCGACGCCACAGAGTGCGCACAAGCGTGAGGCACGGTCTGTCGGGTGCTGTGGTGCAATGGTCGCGTCGGCGGACACCCGGTTTTCCGTCGGCGACAGCATGTCAGCCCGTCTGGGAATGACGGCCGAACCGGGACAGACGAGCGAGGTGGGTCATGCGCAGAACCGACCCGAAAGACACCAGGAGGAGCTTCTTCCGTACCGGAAACCGGATCTTCTCCCTGAACGGGCAGTGGTTTTTCGCCACGCGGGAGGGTGAGGTAGGGCCGTGGCGGAGCCGTGAGGTTGCCACCCGTGAAGCCACCCGCTACGTGCGCGAGCGCAACGATCTCGAACGGTTTCAGCGGTCCCGGGAGCTGGAACGGCGCGGTCTCCGGTCGCACACGCTGTCTATCCTGCCCAAGGACGACGAGCCGATGATGACGCTCGATGACCTCATGATCATGGAGAGCCGCCGCTAGCGGCGACACCGCGCCTCACCTGTCGCGGCCCTTCCACTCGTGCACACGCTTCGGTAGCGTGTAGCTTCCGTTGGTGAGGGAAGGTGGCGCGAGATGGCTTCGGGCAGTGAGGAAAACCCCAGATTCAAGATGAAGCTCGTCCCCGAGGACGACTACATGCATCCGCTCGAGGCAGCGGAAAACTTCAACGAGAGCATGTACTTCAACGTGTTTGACCCTGCCCGCGGAATCGGCGGCTGGTTCCGTCTGGCCAACCGCCCCAACGAGGGACGGGGTGAGATGACCTGCTGCATCTACCTGCCGGACGGTCGTATCGGCTTCATGTTCCGGCGCCCGGAGCGGCGTGACAACGACGCGCTGGACGGCGGCGGCATGACGTTCACGGTGGTGGAACCACACAAGAAGCTCACCGTCACTTATCGGGGTAAGCTCTGTGTGCTGACGAATCCACAGGAGATGGCGGATCCGGCGGCAGCCTTCAAGAACAATCCCGTGGTCGAGGCGGAAATCGATCTGGCCTTCGTTGGCGTCTCACCCATGTTCGGCGGTGAGCCGGTCAAGCCGGATGGCAGCGCCATTCAGCAGGATGCAGCATCCTCGTTTGCACGAGGCCACACGGAGCAGCACACGAAAGGCACGGGCACCATCCGCGTCGGTGACGAATCCTTCACTATCGACGGGCTGGGTCTCAGGGATCATTCCTGGGGTCCGCGCTACTGGCAGGCCATTCACTGGTACCGCTGGCTGCCGATGAACTTCAGCGAGGACTTCGCCATGATGGTCTCCATCACCTGTCAGCCGGATGCGGAGCCACGCGCGGGTGGCATGGTGCTCAAGGACGGTAAATATGTGACGATCCGCGACGCGAAGATTGAGACGGTCTACGACGAGAACGACTGTCAGGAGACCTTCAGCGTCTGGGCGAAGACGGACGATGCGGAGTACGACGTGACGGGCAAGGTGATGTCGCTCATCCCGCTGCGCAATCGTCGGCGCTCACCGGATGGCGAGGACCTGATGACGCGCATCACCGAGGGGATGACGGAATACCGGTGCGGGGACCAGGTGGGCTACGGGCTCTCCGAGTACCTGGATCAGATCGTCGACGACGAGCCGGTCGGCAAGAAGGCGGGCTGCTGATCATGGCGAGCGATCTCTTCGATCTGACGGGCAAGGTGGCGCTGGTGACGGGGTCCAGCAAGGGTATCGGTCGCGCAATCGCCGAAGCCATGGCACGACAGGGCGCCAGCGTCGTCATCTCCAGCCGAAAAGGCGATGCCTGTCAGGCGGTGGCGGACGCCATCAATGCCGAGTGCGGTGACGGACCGGGCTCTGCCGTGTCGATTCCGGCGCACATTGGCGACAAGGCGGCCCTCGAGCGGCTGGTGACGGACACCCGGGCCCAGCTTGGGAAGATCGACATCCTGGTCTGCAACGCTGCCGTGAATCCTTACTACGGGTCCATGATGGATATTCCGGATTCAGCACTCGACAAGGTGCTCGACATCAACATCAAGTCGAATCACTGGCTCTGCCAGATGGTGTTGCCGGAGATGATCGAGCGTCGGGACGGCGCCATCATCATCGTCTCGTCGGTGGGCGGTCTGCGCGGTAGCCGCGATCTCGGCGCGTACGCGATCTCCAAGGCCGCCGATCTGCAGCTGGTGCGCAATCTGGCGGTGGAGCACGGACCAAGCAATGTGCGGGTCAATGCCATCTCGCCGGGATTGATCCGAACCGACTTCGCACGCGCGCTGTGGGAAAATCCGGCAATCCTGGAACGGCGGACGGCCAACGATCCGCTCAGGCGTATCGGCGAGCCCGAAGAGGTCGCGGGCATCGCGGTCTATCTGGCAGCAAAGGCCGGCTCGTTCACAACCGGGCAGAACTTCGTGATCGATGGCGGCTCGACGATCTGACGCCAGCCGCGGATCAGAGTGACAGAGCGGGAACGGGAGAGAAGCGATGACGGAAACAGCGACGGAAACAACGGCGGCGAGATCCTGGTGGGCGAGGGCAACGCTGATCGGCTCGGTGGTGGCGTTGACGCTGCTCTTCGTAGGTCCCATCGGTACGCGGCTCGGTATCTGGGGGTTTCAGACGGGACTTCTGCTGCTCATCCCGGCGGGGGTGCTGCTCGCTGCCATCGGTCTGCTGGTGGGCCTGATTTCGCTCTTCGTCTCGAAGAAACGCGGGTTCGCGGGTGATCCACCCCTGCTGCTCACCAGCGTCGCCATCTGCGGTGTGATCCTGGTGACCATGGGCATGCAGTTTCAGAAGGGAACCTCGGTGCCGCCGATTCACGACATCTCGACGGACATTGTGGATCCACCTGGATTTTCGGCCATCGTCGCGCTGCGACCGGAAGGTTCCAACCCGCTCACCTACGATGCGGAGCAGCTGGGTCCCCAGCAGCAGGCTGCCTATCCGGATGTGAAAACCCTGGCGCTGAGCACAGCTGTGCCGGAGACGCTGCAGTCCGTGGTCGCAGCGCTCGAGGACATGGGGCTCGAGATCGTGGCCGTGGACGACACCGCGGGTACGGTCGAAGCCACCGACACCACGTTCTGGTTCGGCTTCAAGGATGATCTGGTGGTACGGGTCCGACCGACGCCGGAAGGCAGCATCATCGATGTGCGCAGCGTGTCCCGCGTCGGCGTGTCCGACCTCGGCAAGAATGCCGCGCGGATCATGGATCTTCTGAACCGGCTCGGCTGACGGCTACGATTCAGAACTTCAGCAGCTCTGCCGACAGCGTTTCCAGATCGAGCACGCCGACGGCGTTGAAGCCCGTCATGTGTCCCGCGCACTCACCGGGATTGAAGATCAGCTGATCACCGGACCTGGTCCGCGACTGCTCGTACCTGTGGAGATGAGTATGGCCGTGCAGC
>QJYB01000073.1 GCA_003247835.1 Gammaproteobacteria bacterium
AGCCGACATGGTCTTGTCGTCAGCGCTGGCGAAAACCTGCGACGATGGAACGCCCTTGGCCGACCCGCCACCCACGGTCAGGAAGAGGGTGTTCCCCTCGATCTCCGTCTCGTAGTTGACCAGCTCAGTCAGGTTGACGATGGCGCGGGTACGGTCCTTGGTGGAGATGATGGACACGCGCCGGGCATTGCCGATCCCCAGGTCGTGGTGCTTCTCGTCCAGACTCGACGTGACGCCGGGCATGTCGAGCACGATGCGGGCGGGCTGCTCGATCGTGTATCCGGTGGGCTCCGGCGGCGGACCATCGAAGTGCATGCGGATCTCGGTCTTGTCTCCGGGCAGCGAGGAAAACTCTACCGAATCGATCGTCGCAGACCAGCTCGGCAGGGCAATCGCGAGCATCGCCACAGCGAACAGCGGTCGGAGCATCCAGCAGGCAAACCGGCCGTTCTCGTTCATCATTGTTCTCATCCTTTCTCTCCACCGCCCAGCGATACGGTCCGGATACGTTCTACCCAGCTTCCAGTACCGTCAGGAACTATTTCGACGAGCTCTATGGCCGTCTCATCTATTGACTGAATCCTTCCATGATCCGTGCCCATGTAGTCTCCTGGCTGCACCCGGTGCACACCGCCGTCCGAATCACGGATCAGCGCGTACATGGAGGCACCCTGGGACAGCGTGCCCACCATCGCCAGGTTGGCGATGGTGAACTGCTCGAGATACTGCTTCACGCGGTTCGGATTCGGCTTCACCTGCGGACCGCGCGGGCGCTCGCTCGGCTTCACCACGACCGGCGGCTCGAACGGGCTCCTCAAGCCCATCGCCTCGTAGGCGAACGGCTCTGCCGGCTGGAACGTCTTCAGCGGCGCAATGGGCGGTGCCGGGCGGGAGTCCACCTCGTTCATGAAGCTCTGCAGATCTCCGAAATCGCCGTTCCCGCAGCCACCAAGGAGACTGCCGATGACCACGAGAGCGCCGAACTTCGGGATGGGCTTAATTCCGGGTAAGCGCATCATTTGTCCTCATCCAGGTATCGGTAGGTCTTGGCCAGAATCTTGAGCTTCAGATTCAGAGGCGAGTCCTGCGGTTCGAGCGTGAAATCGTGCAGCGTCACGATCCGGGAGAGCGACGCGACGCCACTGACGAACGAGCCGATTTTGTGGTAGCTGCCTTCGACGACGATATCGATCGGCAGCTCCACATAGAATTCCAGCTGCTTCTCCGGCTGAAGATCGATGCTCTCGATCTTGAGCTCGTTGTCGAGGGCCGTACGGGTAATGTCGTCGAGCAGGCCCGGCACCTCGGTATCCTGAGGCAGCTGCTTGAGGAGCGCGCCAAACGTCGCTTCCATCTGCGCCTTCTGCGCCCGGTATTCTTCCAGGTTGGCGGACTTCTCCGCTTTCACCTCGTAATCACGCCGCAGGTCGAGCTACTTCACTTCGGCTCGCTGCAGCATGGACTGCTTGTCTGTCAGGTAGAAGTAGTAGCCGAGACCCAGCACCAGCGCGAAAGCCAGCGACATGAGAATTGCCTTGATCGGCGTCGGCCAGGACCCGATGTTGTTGAAGTCCAGATCATTCAGATCGAAATTCCGGATCTGCTCGAGAGTGTCCTGAAACGCCATTACTCGACCTCCTCCCCATCATCGGCCTGGTTCGGATTGTGCTGCACGAACGTGAGGTCGAACCGGCTTGCCTGAGGCCCGTAGTCGGAGTTGGTGGGATCTTCCTTGATGCTCTTCAGGTTCGGCGACTGGAACCAATCCGATTCGTCCAGGTTGCGCATGAGCGAGGAGATCCGGTTGTTGGATTCGGCGACACCGGCGACGGTCAGATTGTGGCCGGTCATGGCGAGCTTCTTGTAGTGAACGCCTTTGGACAGCGTTCGGACCAGCTCGTCGAAGATACGGACGATCACCGGGCGGTTGCCCTGCAGTTCCTGGATGAGCTCCATGCGCTCCTCCAGGTCAGCCTTCTGCTGCTCCAGCTGGGCGATCTCCGCGATCTTCTTGTCCAGCTCGGTGATCTTGGACTGCAGGAAGTTGTTGCGCGCGTTCTGCTGCTCGATGCTGTTGTCCAGCACCCAGCCACCTGCGAACACGAGCACGGCACCGAGCACGAGCACACCTGCCAGGTTACCGAGAAACTCCTTTTTCCTGCGCTCGCGTTCCCACTCGCGCCAGGGTAACAGGTTGATATGCGCCATCAGTCGAAGCTCCTCATGGCCAGTCCGCAGGCAATCATCATCGCCGGCGCGTCGTTGGCCAGCGCGTCGGAGTCGACCTTGCTCGAGAGTGACATGTCACCGAACGGGTTCGCGATGATGGTCGGCGTCCCCAGCTTGTTCTCGATCATGCCGGCCAGCCCGTCGATGGATGCCGTTCCACCGGCAAGCACGATGTAATCGACATCATCGTACTGACTGGAAGAGAAGAAGAACTGGAGCGACCGGGTGACCTGCTGGAGGACCGCTTCCTTGAACGGCTGCAGCACCTCGTCCTCGTAGTCGTCGGGAAGGCCACCCTGCTTCTTCGCAAGCCCCGCCTCCTCGAACGACAGGCTGTAACGGCGCTGAATCTCTTCGGTGAGCTGCTTACCGCCGAAGAGCTGCTCACGGGTGTAGATGGAACGGTCGTCGGCGAGAACCGACAGCGTCGTCATGGTCGCACCGATGTCGATGATGGCGACCACCAGGTCGTCCGCGTTCGGGCCGAGCTGCGGCTTGAGCAGCTCGAACGCCCGCTTCATGGCGTGGGCCTCGATGTCCACCACCGCCGGCTTGACCTGACCCAGGTCCAGCGCGGCCTCCCGCATCTCCACGTTTTCCTTCCGGCAGGCAGCGAGCAGAACCTCTACCTGCTCCGGGTTGCGCTCGGACAGCCCCTGCACCTCGAAGTCGATGGCGACCTCGTCCAGGGGGTAGGGAATGTACTGATCGGCTTCCACCGTGATCTGGTTTTCCATCTCCTCGTCGGAGAGGCCGGCATCCATCTCGATGGTCTTGGTGATCACCGCGGAACCGGCTACGGCCACGGCGGCCTGGCGGGACGCGCACTTGGAACGGCTGATGACGCGTTTGATCGCTTCACCAACCCCCTCTACATCGCTAATATTCTTCTCGACGACAGCATTGGGCGGCAGCGGCTCGACCGCGTACGCCTCCACTCGATAGCGATCATTTGATTTCGACAGCTCAAGCAGCTTTACAGAAGTGGAGCTGATATCCAACCCGAGCATCAGGTTGGATTTCTTGCTAAGGAATCCCAGCACGGTTAAATTTCCTTACTTTCGCGGGCACTTACGTCCTTTTTATGGCACTCAGCATTAAATACCAGGATTGCTATGGCCGCAATCCGTTCCCTGTTTCTTTGCCGCGCGCATGACACCGAAGTCCCGACGCGTCACGGCAACTATTATGTGGCTCGCCCTGGCGGGTTTATGTGCCGCAGTCCTCAGTCTTGCAGGCGTCTATCTGTACCTGGACCCGCAGCTTCCGAAAGCTGAGACGTACCGCCACGTTCGTCTGGAGACCCCGCTCAGGGTCTATACGGCC
>QJYB01000015.1 GCA_003247835.1 Gammaproteobacteria bacterium
CCTTACACCGACGAGTTTCAGCGCGTCAGTCACATCACCACCGTGCCGGATACCTTTCTGCTGGCGATCGCGCGCCAGGAGAGCCTCTTCGATCCGCTGGCAAGATCGTCCGCCAACGCGAGAGGGCTTATGCAGCTGATCCAGCCCACAGCGGAACGCGTCGCCCGACGCGTGGGGCTCTCGGAACCGACGGCGGGTGACCTCTACTATCCGGCTCTGAACATCGAGCTCGGTGGTCATCATCTGGCGGAGCTCATGACGAGATACGGCGGACGGCGACCACTGGTGGCCGCCGCCTACAACGCCGGCGAGAACCGGGTGGATCGCTGGATCGAGGACGCTTCCGGACAACCCATGGACGTGTGGATCGAAACCATCCCGTTCCGGGAGACCCGCAACTACGTGAAGAACGTCATGGCCTTCGCCAAGGTTTACGGTTACCGCCGCGGCAGTCCGCGTCCCATGCTGGAAGCCCACGAGACGCGGTTACCCTAGGAGAACCGGGTGACCGCCGGGTCCATGCACGCCGACCGGTTGCTGTTGCGTCGATTCGATGCCGGGGACATTTCCCACCTGATCGAGCTCGACGCCGACCCCGAGGTTATGCGCTACCTCACAGGTGGGATTGCGACGGAGCGATCCGCCATCGAGCAGGAAATTCTGCCGCTGTTCATCGACGCTCACCGGAATGATCCTCCGTTCGGATTCTGGGCTGCGGAAGAGGATGGACGGTTCGTCGGCTGGCTCTCCCTGCGACCGGTCCCAGATACCGGATCGGTCGCGTCGCTCGGCTACAGGTTCATGCGTCGAGCGTGGGGGCGTGGTCTGGCTACCGAAGGTGCCCACCTGCTGATCGACGCGGGATTCGAACGTTCCAGCATCAAGCGGATCGTCGCCACCACCTACGAAGAAAATCGGCCATCGATCCGCGTGCTCGAGCGACTGGGCATGCGCCTCAAGCGACGCTTCCGTTACTCCGCGGCCGATCTGGCCGGGTCAGAGACGAGTCGACCCTCCAAGGAGCTCTGGCCGGGTGACGACCTGGAATTCGCGCTGGACAGACAGGACTGGATATCGAGCCGCGCATGATCGACATCGGCGTGAACCTGCTGCATGCACAGTTCGATCCAGACAGAGACGCTGTGATCGCCCGCGCACGTGCCGCGGGTCTGACCGGCATGCTGGTGACTGCGACGGATCTGGCATCCACTTCAGCAGCCATCCGGCTCTGTGCGGATGCCGACCTCTACTGCACGGCCGGTGTGCATCCCCACGACGCCGCACGGGCCCCGGCCGATCTCCGCGAGCAGCTGAGCGAGCTTGCCCGGTCACCGCGGGTCAGGGCGATCGGCGAGACCGGCCTCGACTTCTATCGGAACTACTCGCCACCGGACGTGCAGCGCCAGGTGTTCCACACCCAGCTGGAGGTGGCCAGAGCCTGTGGCAGACCGCTGTTCGTTCATGACCGGGAGAGCTCTGCTGAAGTCTTCGAAGCGCTGTCTCCGATGATCCACGAGGTACCCGGTGTGGTCGTCCACTGCTTCACCGGCACCGGAGCGGATCTCGCCCGCTATCTGTCCATCGGTTGCCACATAGGCATCACCGGCTGGATCACCGAGAAGAAACGCGGTGCCGATCTCGCGCGCGCCATCTGCGCCCTGCCGCTGGATCGCCTGCTGATCGAGACCGATGCACCGTTCCTGCGGCCTCACAACGTGCCCGGCAACTGGCAGGCGGAGAATGCCCCGGGGATCAGCCGCCGCCGGAACGAACCCGCGCTGCTGTCTTTCGTGGCCGCCGGAGTAGCCGTTGCCATGGACGTACCGATTGCCGACGTGATCCGTCACAGCACAGACAACGCGAGGCGTCTGTTCGACCTCCCCGAGGCCGATGGCTAGTTTCGGCGGACCAGCCGGAGCACGTCAGCGGCGGCGAACGGCCAGTCGAGCCGCACCCGGTTTCCGCCGCCGTGCAGAACCAGCACCGGAAGCTGGTCTCCGTAGCATGCTGTGAGGCCTTCGTCATCCGCAATGTCGACCACACGCAGGGTAAGCCCCCCCAGTTCTGGCATACTGAAAAGCAGCTCCAGCGCCCGGTCACACAGCGTGCAGTGATCGGTGCTGTAGAGAACGAGTTCGGCAACCATGCAGACCCTGAGATTCGCTGATCCCGCCACTGTAACCCAATACCCGCTGCCTATCGCCGGGCCCGCCGACTGGTGCACGGATGGCATCGGCCGTTGGCGGGCGACGGTGAGGCTCGACACCCTGCATGCGGGCGACATGGTGACACCGAGTCTGTCGGTGCTGAACCGGGACGGATACCGTTTCGGTTTTTCCCTGCTGACACCGACCAGAGCCTACCCGTTGCGCTGCTTTCCCTCCGTTCCGGATGACGGTTATGTCGATCCGGGTGATGCCGTGGTCCGCACGGCCATCGACTGCTACCACCTTCTCACTGACGCCGGCCCCTGCACGCTGGAATTCCACTACCGCGGTGACGATCCGCCGGAGCGCTACCTCCTGACGGTGTCGACCCGCCGCACGGAGCTCGATCCGACCGTGACCGGGCCGTTGCCGTCGCTTGCCGCACCGGAGCCTCCCAGACGCAGTCAGATGCTCGCCAACCCGAGAATCGCCGCACGGATCTGTTCCGCGGTGAGCACCGCCATGGTCATCGGCACGCATCGCCCCGACGTGAACTACGATGCGGTAGTGGCGGACTGCCTCGACGAGGTCACCGGCATGTACGGTCTCTGGCCGCTGGCCATCCGCGCCGCGAGCCGCTGGGGGCTCATCGGCGCGGTGGAGCTGATCGACGACTGGCAGCCGGTGTTGAGCTGTCTGGACCGTGGTCTGCCGGTGGTCGCCAGCATCCGATACGCACGCGACGCACTGCCTGGCGCCCCGCAACGCGCCACCGGCGGTCACCTGGTGGTGGTTCACAAGGTCCAGGGTGAGACGGTAACCGTCAACGATCCGGCGGCTCCGGACCACGGCAGCGTCCTGCGCCGGTATCCGCTGGGACCGTTCAGCGAAGCGTGGTTCCGTCATCGCGGGGCCGCGTATATGCTGACCCCATGAAATATCTGACACGGTTTCTGCTGCTGATGATCGGCTTCGCACTGACGACGGCCGGCCTCATGATGTGGCGATCCGTCGGGTTCTCCTTCGATGGCATCTGGTTCGTGGACAACGGCTACCGTCCTCACGCCCTGCACCTGCTGATCCTCGGGCTCGCCATGATTCCGCCCTCGCTGTGGGAAATCTTCGTGCTCGAGATGCATCAACGTGATCGGTAGCACTCCGGAACCACGGCCCGGCCGCGTCTACATCCGGCCGGTCACCGAAGCCGACCGTCACGAATTTCTGCAGCTGATGCGGAACAGTCAGCATCTCCATCACCCATGGATCACCCCACCGCTGACCGACGCCGCCTTCACCGGCTACCTGACCCGAACCCGCCGGGATGATCACGAGGGTCTGCTCATCTGCCACAAGGCGGACGACGCAATCACGGGCGTGATCAATATCAACAACATCGTCAGGGGATCGTTCCTTTCCGCGTCACTCGGTTACTACGCCGGCGCAGCCTTTGCGGGCCAGGGGCTCATGCGCGAAGGTCTCGAGCTCGTCAAGAATTACGCCTTCTATACGCTCGGCCTGCACCGTCTGGAGGCGAACATCCAACCCGAGAACCATCGATCGCTCGCCCTGGTGAAGCAGTGCGGCTTCGAGTGCGAAGGCCTCTCTCCCGCCTTTCTGTACATAGACGGCGAGTGGCGTGATCACGAACGCTGGACGGCCGTTCATCGTCGGACCCATCTGCGCCCATGAGTAGCGGCGAGAGAAAGGTGCTGCCCTACGGCGCCTGGCCCTCGGCCATCAGCGCCAGCTCGCTGGTTGCCGGCGTGGTGGGACTGTCCTCGCTGACGGCACGCGGCTCGGACCTCTACTGGCTGGAAGGAAGACCCGAAGAAGGCGGCCGCACCGTCCTCGTCCGGCGCGATGAATCCGGTATCACCGACCTGACCCCGCCGCCCCACAACGTGCGCAGCCGTGTGCACGAGTACGGTGGAGGCGCCTACGCCACGGCGGGGCGCGATGTCTGGTTCGTCGATTTCACCGACCAGAATCTGTACCACATCGAAGCATCCGGTACGATCACGCAGCTGACCCGATCGGACGCGAACACACGCTTCGCCGACTTTGTTGTGGACGTCCCGCAAAACAGGCTGATCGCCGTCGTGGAGCAGCACGGCGACGGTGAGCCGGAAAACTTTCTGGGTGCCATCGACCTCACGAGCGGCGAACTCACACGCCTGGCTGCCGGTCATGATTTCTATGCCGCTCCACGTCTCTCCCCCGATGGCAACCGGCTGGCCTTCATTGCCTGGGATCATCCCAACATGCCGTGGGACGGCACGGTGCTGCAGACCGCAACGCTGGACGGTAACGGTAACGTCGACCAGCTTGTCATCGCTGCCGGCGGCGCCGACGAGTCCGTTCTCCAACCCTGCTGGCTGCGTGACGGTGTACTGCTCTTCATCAGTGACAGAAACGGTTACTGGAACCTTTACCGGTTCGATGAGAGCGGCACCTTCTGCGTGCTCGAGGACGCCGCCGACTACGCGGAGCCGCCATGGGCCTTCGGCATAATGAGTTACACGCCGGCCGGCGGCGATCACGTGCTGATTACCCGTCATGGCGAACGGGCCGAGGAGATCGTGCTCGTCAATACTGCGACCACCATGGGATCTCCGTTCCTCAGCGACGACCAGCCGTGGCTGGGGTATGCCAGCCCCTGTGTCGCGGACGCGCACTTCTGTTTCGTCGGCATCCATGCAGACCGCTCACCCACCATCGAGCGCATCCCGCTGTCAGGAGGGCCAGCTGAAACTCTGCGGTCTGCCGGTGGTCCGGCACCGGAGGGTCAGGATCTTTCAGCCGGTCAGCCGATCACGTTCCCCACCCGTGACGGCCAGGAGGCGCACGCCTACTTCTACCCGCCTGCCAGCGCGCGCTTTGCCGGACCGGCCGATGAACGTCCGCCGCTCGTGGTCATGAGCCACGGCGGACCCACGGCCGCGGCCCATAACGGACTGAACCTCAGGATTCAGTACTTCACCAGTCGTGGCTGGGCCGTGCTCGACGTGAACTATCGCGGCAGCACGGGGTACGGACGTGCCTACCGGATGGCCCTGAACGGTCACTGGGGAGAAATCGATGTCACCGACTGCGAGGATGGTGTACGCCATCTGGCGCGCGAGGGACGGATCGATCCGAACAGGGTCGCGATACGTGGCGGCAGTGCCGGCGGCTTCACGACGCTTGCCGCGCTCACCCGATCCGGCTGCTTCCGTGTCGGTGCGAGTCACTATGGCATCGGCGACCTGGCCGCACTTGCACGGGACACGCACAAGTTCGAGTCCCGGTATCTGGACGGGCTGCTGGGCAGTCCCGATGCGGTGACAGACCGTTCGCCCATTCATCACCTGGACCGGTTTGACTGCCCTGTCATCTTCTTTCAGGGCAGCGACGACCGCGTGGTGCCACCAAATCAGTCCCAGGCCATGGCGGACGCTCTGCGAAACAAGGGAATTCCCGTCGCCTACCTCGAGTTTCCCGGCGAGGGACACGGATTCCGCGATGCCGGCAACATCATCCGTTCCGTGGAATCGGAGTATGGCTTCTTCTGCCGCGTGTTCGACATAGAGCCTGCCGATGGTCTTCCGGACATTCCCATCGACAACGCCGAGCGGCTGGCGCGCCGCTGAGCTGGAGCCCCCATGAAGCACAACGTCACGGTACTGATGGGCGGACCGTCCGCCGAGGCCAGCGTCTCCCGCACGTCCGCACGAGGGGTGGCCGCCGCCCTGGAGACCGCTGGACATCGGGCAACGCTGCTCGAGCTGGACGCGGACACCGCCAAACGGCTTCTCGAGCTGGCGCCGGACGTCGTGTTCCCTGCCCTGCACGGCCCGCCCGGCGAGGATGGCACGGTGCAGGGTTTTCTGGAGATCCTCGCGCTGCCCTACGTGGGCAGCGGTGTACACGGCAGCGCGGCGGCGATGGATAAGGCCATCGCAAAGTCAGTCTTTGCCCGCAATGGTCTGCCCATCGCCGAGGACCTCGTCTTCCCTGCCGGAGTGGACCCGGCGCGGGCTGAGACGGAGATTCTGGGCCGGTTCGGCGATCGTGTGGTCATCAAGCCACTCTGTCAGGGCTCGGCCATTGGCGTGACTCCGGTCGCCAACGGCGGCGATCTCACTGCACCGCTGCGAACGGCCCTGAATCTGGGAGGTGGGGTGCTGGTAGAACCCTACGTGCTCGGTAGAGAGATCACCGTTGGCGTGCTCGACCTGCACGGCAGAGAGCCGGTGGCGCTGCCTGTCATCGAGATCCGCACACCGGAAGACGAATGGTACGACTACGAGAACCGGTACGCAGCCGGTGGCAGCGAGCACATCATCCCGGCGCCGCTGCCCGCCGACGTCACGGACAAGCTTCAGCAGGTGGCGCTGGCGGCGCACGTGGCGCTGGGGCTGCAGGACCTCTCGCGGGCAGACTTCATCGTCACGGACGACGATCGCATCGTGCTGCTCGAGGTCAACACGCTGCCGGGCATGACGCCCACCAGCCTGTTTCCCGACGGTGCCCGCGCCATGGGTATCGAGTTTCCCGAGCTCGTGGACATTCTTGTCAGGAGCGCACTGGAACGCGCCGGATCCCGGGCACAATACTGACCTTTGCACGAATCGGTTACGCGAATCGGGGCCCCCGGTTACAGATCGTAGCCCCGCTCGTTGTGCTGAGTGATGTCCAGGCCTTCCACCTCCTCCTCTTCCGCAACACGGTTACCGACCAGTGCATCCACGAGCTTGAGCAGCACGAAGGTCACCACAGCGGTGTAGCCGAGCGTCGCGGCGACGCCGATGGCCTGGATACCGAGCTGGCTGCCGATGGCGATGTCCAGCTGGCCGGAGAGCAGACCAAGCGCGTTGCTGGCGAAGACCGCCGTCAGCAACGTGCCGAGGATGCCGCCGACCCCGTGCACAGGAAACACGTCCAGCGAATCGTCGATGCGCATCGTCCGCTTGAGGAAATTGGTAGCCAGGAAGCAGACGGTGCCGGCTGAGATACCGATCACCAGCGCACCGCCCGGGCCGACGAAACCGGACGCCGGCGTGATGGTGCCGAGCCCGGCGACCATGCCCGTCACCGCGCCGAGCGCACTCGGTTTCCCGAAGCGGATCCACTCACACATCATCCAGGTGAAAGCACCGGCCGCAGCGGATGTATGCGTCACGAACATGGCCATGGCTGCGTCGCCGTTCGCTGCCAGGGCACTGCCGCCGTTGAAACCGAACCAGCCCACCCAGAGCATCCCTGCGCCGGCAATGGTGAGCGTCATGTTGTGCGGCATCATGGCCTGTTCCGGAAATCCCCGTCGATTGCCGAGCACGAGCGCCGCGACGATGGCCGCCGTGCCGGCGGTGATGTGCACCACCGTACCGCCGGCGAAATCCATCAAACCCAGCTGACCCAGCCAGCCACCACCCCACACCCAGTGGCAAATCGGCACGTACACGAGCAGCAGCCACAGGGCGCTGAAGATGAGCACCGCGGAGAACCGCATACGCTCGGCAAACCCGCCGATGATGAGCGCCGGCGTGATGATGGCGAACGTCATCTGAAAGAGCGCGAAGGCGCTCTCCGGAATGCCGCCCCAGAGGACGTCCTCCCCGACACCCTGCATCAGTACTTTCGAAAGCCCGCCGATGAAGCCGTACCCCTGGTCGTCGAACGCCAGGCTGTAACCCACCAGCACCCACAGAATCGATATCAGACAGGTGAGTGCGAAGCACTGCATGAGCACGCTCAGCACGTTTTTACCGCGAACCAGGCCGCCGTAGAAAAGCGACAGACCCGGAATCGTCATGAACAGCACGAGTGCCGTGGATGTCATCATCCACGCGGTATTCGCCCCATCGAGCATGTTAACTCCCCCCTAGAGATCGTTTGTCTTTATAGCCCCGCCGAAGGGTACTGAAGATACAAATCCCTTGGAAGGCACCCTGCCTGGTCCGGGAAGGCCCGTCCTGCGGGCAGCGGGGCTTTGGAGTATAGTGCGCGGCTTGACGGCCGGCCGGACACCGCGACGCAGGCTGCACTCACAGGACACGAGAATGGAAGCAGTAGCAACAATCCAGCAGGAACGAGTCGGCGCGGTCACCCGGTGGCTGTCCAAGCGGATCATCGGCCAGCAGGTCCTGCTCGAACGTCTCATGACCGCGCTGCTCTGTGGGGGTCACCTGCTCGTCGAAGGTGCGCCTGGACTCGCCAAGACGCGGGCGATCAAGGAACTGGCTGCCGCCGTCGACGGCGACTTCCACCGCATTCAGTTCACGCCGGACCTGCTGCCGTCGGACGTGACCGGCACCGAGGTGTTCCGGCCCGAGGACGGATCGTTCAAGTTTCAGCCGGGGCCGGTGTTTCACAATCTTCTGCTCGCCGACGAGGTCAACCGTGCCCCCGCGAAGGTACAGTCCGCGCTGCTCGAGGCCATGGCCGAGCATCAGGTCAGCGTAGGCCGTCAGACATTCCCGCTGCCCGAGCTGTTCCTGGTCATGGCAACCCAGAATCCCATCGAGCAGGAAGGCACATACCCGCTGCCGGAGGCACAGCTCGACCGTTTCCTCATGCACGTCAAGGTTTCCTTCCCCGACGAGGCTGCGGAGACGGAGATACTGCACCTCGTTCGCTCGGAGAGCAGCCGGCGTTCGAACGACGGTTCAGCACCGTACCGGCTCACCCAGGACGACATCTTCGCCGCACGCCAGTCCATTCTCGGTATGTACATGGCCGAGCCCATCGAGCGATACATCGTTGCCCTCATCATGGCCTCCAGGGAAGCCCGGGGGGAGCTGTCACAGTGGCTCGAGTTCGGCGCGAGCCCGAGAGGCACCATCGCGCTCGACCAGTGCGCCCGGACCCTGGCATGGCTCGACAACCGGGACTTCGTCACACCGGAGGACGTGCAGGCGATTGCCCACGATGTGCTGCGCCACCGGCTCATTCTGTCGTTCGACGCAGAGGCTCAGGGTGTGACGGCAGACGACGTCATCGACATTCTCATCAACCAGGTTCCGGTTCCCTGATCCAGCCGTGGTGGCGGAAGAGCCCATACTGAAGGGGGCATACGTGACGCTCGGCGATCTGCTCGGGCTACGCTACCGCCGTCTGCCCGTACCCATACACAGCCCCAGGGTCATGGGCAGTCAGGCCGGCAACCGGCTGTCCAAACAGCGCGGGCGTGGTATCGACTTCTCGGAGGTCAGGGCGTACCAGCCTGGCGACGATGTCCGTACTATCGACTGGCGGGTTACCGCCCGCAAGAACAAGCCCCACACCAAGGTTTTCCGCGAGGAGCGGGAACGTCTCACCCTGATCGTTGTCGATCAGACACAGAGCATGTTCTTCGGATCGCAGACGCGTCTGAAATCAGTGGCCGCCGCGGAGCTCGCGGCATTGGGCGCATGGCAGGCGCTGCACCACAACGACCGGGTTGGCGGAATCGTGATCGGCAACGACGACTACGCGGCACACAAGCCCTACCGGAACGTGAAATCCGTCGCCCGCTTTCTCGGCGATCTCTGCGCCATGAATCAGAACCTAAGACGGGGCACACCTCATCCGCACGTGGATCATTTTGCCGAGGCTCTGGCCCAGATCCGGCGCCTGGCCCGCAACAACTACCGCATCTACTTCATCAGCGACTTCCAGCCCATCGGCGATCACTGGCGGGAGGCGTTCAGAAGCCTGTCACGACATAATGAGGTGATCGCCGTCAAGGTCTACGATCCGCTGGAGCAGGACCTGCCACCGGCAGACAGCTATACGGTGACGGATGGTGAACACCGCCTCCAGTTCCACACGGGTAATCCGGGGCTGCGCGAACGTTATCACGGCCGGTTCGTCGATCACGACGAGCGTCTCAGGCAGATCTGCCGGGAGACCCTTGTGGAGTACCGGGACCTCGCGACCAACGAGCCTGTGAATCGGCTTCCGGGGTGGAACTGATGGAATCGGACCTGCTGCAGCAGCTCAGGGACATCCACCTGCCGGTAGCACCGTCGTGGTGGCCACCGGCTCCGGGCTGGTGGCTTCTCGGCCTGGCGGCACTGGCCGGTCTCGCCTACACCGTCTACCGGCTGCGGCTCGCCAGCATCCGACGCCGGCCGATCCGCGAAGCAAGGCGCCTCTACGGTGCCCTGTACGGCGCTTATCAGCGCGGCGAAATCAATGCCACGTCGTACCTGCAGCGAGCGAACGAGTTGCTCAAACGTCTCTACGTGCACGCCCTGCATGAGGACAGCGCACGTCGCGCGAACGACGCTGACTGGCTCGCGTTTCTGGATGCCCGCTCCGGCAGCAACCGGTTCAGTGACGGTCCGGGCCAGCAGCTCGGCAACCAGCGGTTCGGCCCGCATCCGCAGGCGGACCCGGAACACCTGCACCCGCTCATCGAGCGGTTGTTCGAGACGGCAAGGCCGTGATCGAGTGGGTCTGGCCCTGGATGCTGCTGCTGGCACCGCTGCCGGTCCTGGCCCGATGGCTGATCGCGCCGGTGGAACACCAGCAGGCGGCACTGACGGTACCCAATGTGGCCAGCTTCCGATACGACGGTGTGGGCCGCGCCGGCGCCGAGCAGCGTCGCCTCCCCTGGCGGACGCTGCTGCTCTGGCTCATCTGGCTGGCGCTGCTCCTTGCCATGGCCCGGCCGCAGTGGACGGGCGAGCCGGTGACGCTCCCTACGTCCGGCCGCGACCTCATGCTCGCAGTGGATATCTCCGGCAGCATGGGCACCGAGGACCTGCTGCTCGGCGGTCAGCTCGTCAACCGTCTGACTGTGGTGAAGAACGTCGTCGGTGAGTTCATCGAGGCACGTGAAGGAGACCGGGTCGGCCTCATCCTGTTCGGTACCAACGCCTACCTGCAGGCCCCGCTGACCTTCGATCTCGAAACCGTGCACCGGCTGCTCACCGAAGCGCCCGTGGGCATAGCCGGTGGCAAGACGGCCATCGGCGATGCCATTGGCCTCGCGGTCAAGCGACTCCGCCAGCGACCCCAGGGGGATCGGGTGCTCATCCTGCTAACCGACGGCGCCAACAACGTCGGTGAGGTGGCGCCGGTGAAGGCTGCGGAGCTGGCCGCTCAGGACGGCATCCGGATCTACACGGTCGGTGTCGGGGCGGACGAGATGCGACTGCCGAGCCTGCTCGGTGTGTTCGGTTCCCGGGTCGTGAACCCTTCGGCCGAACTCGACGAGGACACCCTGACGGAGATCGCCGACATAACCGGTGGCCGCTACTTCCGGGCACAGAACACGGCCAAGCTGGTCGAGATCTACGACATCATCGACAGCCTCGAGCCTATCGAGCAGGAAGCGGAGACCTACCGCCCCATCGCCGTGCTCTACTACTGGCCCATGGGGGCGGCCTGGGTGCTGTTCCTGATACTCATCATCTTTGACTGGCGGGGTCTGGGTGGTGATTGACGGCAGCGTGGACGGACTGGTCTTCCTGCGTCCGTGGTGGCTCCTCGGGGTGCTGCCTGTGGTCGTCCTGGCGGTACTCTGGGCGAGACGGCGGATGGCCGCCTCTCACTGGGAAAGCAGCATCGAACCGGCCCTGCTGAGGGTGCTGCTGGAACCAGGCAGTCGCGGCGGCTACCGGCGGGCGGCCTGGCTGGTCGCTGCCGCGCTGGCCATCGCCACCCTGGGTCTGGCTGGACCGGCCTGGCAGAAGCTGCCCCAGCCGGTGGAGGAAAAACGCGACGCACTCGTCATCGTGCTGGACCTGTCGCTGTCCATGTTCGCCGAGGACGTGCGCCCGTCCCGCCTGGTCCGGGCACGCCAGAAGATCACCGACGTGCTGCGATTGCGACGAGAAGGTTATACCGCCCTCGTAGCCTACGCCGGTGACGCCCATACGGTCGCGCCCCTGACGGACGATGTGCGCACCATCGAGAACCTGCTGGCGTCGCTGAGCCCTGAAATGATGCCGGTGCTCGGCAGCAACCTCGCGGGTGCGCTCGAGATCACCAGGGAGCTTTTCGAGAACGCCAGAGTGATCCAGGGGCGCGTGCTCCTGGTCACGGATGGCATCGACTCACCTGCCGACGTCGGGGTGCTCTGCGACCGCAGCTATCCTCTCTCCATTCTCGGCGTCGGCACCGAGCGAGGTGGCACCATCCCGCTGGATTTCGTCAACCAGCCGGGTCAGGTGCTGCGCACCCAGAACGGTGACGCCATCACGGCACGCCTGGATGCGGACCGGCTCGCCGAGATCGCCGCCGGCTGTCATGGACGCTTCCGGACTCTGGCGCTCGGTGACGACGACATCAACTACCTGCTCGAAACGAGTCTGCCCGGGGAGGACGAAACCGAGGCCGTTGAACGTGACTTCGACACCTGGGCGGATATGGGTTTCCTTGCCGGTATCGTCCTGCTGCCGCTGCTGCTGCTCGGTTTCCGTCGAGGGCTCTTCGCCGTCGTTGCGCTCAGCGTCGTGCCACTGTCAGCCAAGGCCAACCTCTGGGACGATCTCTGGCAGCGATCCGACCAGCAGGCCTACGAAGCGCTAAGGGAAGGCTCCCCGGGCATAGCCGCCCTTTTATTCGATGATCCCCAGTGGCGGGCCGCAGCACAGTACCGCGCGGAAGACTACGCGGACGCAGCGGCCGGTTTCGGCAGCTTCGATGACCCCGAATCGGCTTACAACCTGGGGAACGCGCTCGCCAAGAACGGCCAGTTCGAGGCGGCGATTTCCGCCTACGATCGCACTCTGGCAACGGTACCCGACCACGCGGACGCGCTGTTCAACCGCGAGCTGGTCGAGCGGTTGCTCGAGGAACAGCGCAGCCAGGAGCAGGACTCGGAAAGCGAGGGTGACCAGGGTACCAACGCACAGGACCAGAACGATTCCCAGCAACCGGACACGGCTCAGCAACCCTCCAACCAGGACGGCCAGCAGCCCGATCAGCCTCCCGATCAGGAACCCTCGGATCAGGAACAGGCGGACGCGGAATCTTCCGAAGATCAGTCCGAAACCGAGGAAGGAGAGACCAACCGCGACGAACGCCAGGATGCCATGGAGCAGTGGCTCCGGCGGGTGCCCGACGACCCTGGCGGACTGCTGCGCCGCAAGTTCCAGTACGAGACCAACCAGCGTCTGCGCCGCGGCGACTACTCAGCGCGTGAGACGGAGAAGATCTGGTGAGCACCCTGGCGCGGCGCTGTCTCATCACCCTCGTTGCGCTGGCGGTGACCTGCGTTGCCCTGCCCTCCAAGGCTGCGCTGGTGACATATCTGGAGCCGCGCATCATCGACGAGATGGACACCGTACGACTGACCATCCGCGCCGAGGGCACGGCCCAGGCACAGGCACCGGACTTCAGTCCGCTGGATGAGGAATTCGACGTCCTCGGCAACCAGACTTCCAGCCGGATCAGCAGCATCAACGGTCGCACCATGGCATCGGTGGAGTATCAGCTGAGCCTCCGCCCCAAACACACGGGCGAGATCGTGGTGCCGAGCCTCACCATCGGCGGTGAACGCACGGAACCCATTCGCCTGTCGGTACGGCCGCTCGATCCGGCGGTCAAGGAAAGCATCGCCAAGATGGTGTTCTTCGAGACCGAGCTGTCCGCCAACCCGGTCTACGTGCAGGCGGAAACGGTATTGACCCGGCGCCTGTTCTACTCACAGGGCGTGCAGATCTACAGCGATCTCCCGGGTGTCCCCGAGGTGGAGCACGCCGTGGTCATCCCGCTCGGCGAAACCCAGTCGAGATCCGTGCTGCGCGACAACCAGCGCTACGGCGTGATCGAGCAGCGGTTCGCGCTCTTTCCGGAACGCAGCGGCAGCATCACCATCCCGTCCATTTCCGTGACCTCCAGCGTCCGCGTCCAGAGCGGCGGTCGCACGAGGCGTTCCGGCGTCCGGGTCAGCACGGAGGCCGTCGAGCTCACCGTGAAAGCCATCCCCGACGGTTATCCCGCCGACGAGCCCTGGTTACCGGCGACCGGCGTGACGCTGGAACAGCGCTGGCTGCCCCCCGTTACGGAAATCGATGTGGGCGAGCCGCTGACATTCGAACTGGACGTCCACGCCAGCGGCAATCGCGGCAGTGCCATCCCCCCTATCCCCCTGCCACTGCCCGACGACCGGTTCAAGATCTACCCCGAGGCACCGGTCATGGAGGAGTCCGCCCGGGCAGGCACAATCGTCGGCCATCGCAGCACCCGTTACGCCCTGATCCCCACCACGCCGGGCAGACTCGATGTCCCGCCGCTGACACTCACCTGGTGGGACACCCGGACCGATCAGCTGCGGCAGACCCGACTGGCGGTGAAAGACCTCACCATCACCGGCATCGCCACGGTGACACAGCCGCCAGCCGCAACGCCGGAGACCGCGGAGCTGCAGACGAACAAGGCACCCGCGCCTTCAACCCGGCCGGCAGCGGCGCCCTGGATGATGATCGCCGCTGCCATCACCATCATGGCGCTCGCCTTGACCGGCCTGGTCAGGCTGTTCCGGTATCTGGACTGGACGCCGCAGCTGGAGCGGTTGTGGCCATTCAGCGGCGAACCCCGCCGCCGGTGGCGCGAGCTCCGTGGCGCCACCCGTGCTGGCGACCCGATCACCTACCGTCGAGCGCTGGCCGCCTATCTCGCCACGATCTACGGGATGCCTGCTGCCGCTGCACTGGCGGAGTTCCGCAGCGAACCGGACGTTGCGGACCACCTGGACACCCTGGACAGGGCGATCTACGCGGGCACGAGCGGTACCGCAGCCGACATCCGGACCCTCACGCTGCTCGCGCGGGCAGCGGCGAGACGGCGCCGGCACAGAACCACGGCAGACGGTCTGCCCGCGCTCTACGGCTAACCGCCCCGACGCTCACAGGCTCTTGGTGACGATCTCGAAGAGATCCCGGGAAAGTCGCTCCTGAGCCGCGAGCGATTTCAGCACCGACTGCATCTGCGCGCCGCGATCCGGCGTGTAGCGCCGCCAGCGGGTCAGCGGCTTGGCCAGGGCGGCCGCCATCTGCGGGTTGATCCGATCCAGGTCCAGAATCCGGTCGCCGACGTAGCGATAGCCACTACCATCCGGCGCGTGGAAATTGCGCTGGTTGGCACCGGCGAAGGCGGAAAGCACCGACCTGACCTTGTTGGGATTGGCGAGGGTGAAAGCCGGATGGGCCACCAGCGCTTCCAGATTGGAGACATCGCAGTGCCGGCTCGTTGCCTGGGCGAGGAACCACTGGTTGATCACCAGCGCCTCGTGCTGCCAGCTTTCATAGAACGCGTCGAGCAGCCTCCTGGAAATCCCATCCTGTGGGAGCACGTCCAGCACCGCGGCGAGTAAAGCCCGACGGTCCGTGAGGTTGTCCGCTCGAACGAAGCGCGATTCGATCAGCACGCCCGCCGCATCAGAGTCGAGGCTTCGCACCAGATACGCCAGCGCGCCGTTTTTCAGCGAACGCCGCGACATGGACAGCGCATCCGCGACGTAGGGCTCCGGGCTGTCGGTCATCTCCAGAAGCTTCGTCCAGAGATCGCGATGCGTACACGCGATAGCATCCACCAGCGTGTCGCGGGCGGTGCACAGCCGATCAACATCGATCGTTTCCACCTGCTCGAACAGGTAGTTCTCGCTCGGGACGGCGAGCTTTGCAGCCATGAGAAAGTTGGCTTCCGCCGTTTCGTCGCGGCGACCGATCAGCCGTTCGAGCATGCGGCCGAACAGCGCCACCACCTCCGGCGACGCATCGCCGGTGCGGCCGATGGACTCCACCTCCCGGACCAGCAGCGTCTGCAGAGCATCCCAGCTCGCGAAACCGTCCGGATCGTGATCTGCCAGAAACATGAGCGAGGCATCGGGACGTTCGAAACGCACTTTGACCGGCGCGGAAAAGTTTCTGAGCAGGCTCACATCCGGCGCACGTTCGACGTCCGGGAAGTGGAGCTCCGTTGCCGTGTCCTTGAGATGGACCAGCAGCGTATCCGACCGCCGTTCTATCTCCGCGGGGGACTCGACAGCCAGCGCCGGCGTGACGAGCGAACCGCCATCCGCATCGAGCAGACCGATCGCCACTGGCACATGAAATGGTGCCTTGTCCGTCTGCCCCGGCGTCGGCGGACAGTGCTGGGTCATCGAGAGATGAAATCCGTCGGCACGCTGCTCGGCGCTCACGGTCACGACCGGCGTCCCCGCCTGGTCGTACCAGCGCTGGAACTGAGAGAAGTCCCGTCCCGAGACCTCGGCCATGGCGGCAAGAAAGTCCTCCGTAGTCACGGCCTCACCGTCATGGCGTTTGAAGTAAAGATCCGAGCCTGCCCGGAAACGCTCGGGTCCGACGATGGTGTGCACCATCCGCACCACCTCCGCGCCCTTCTCATAAACGGTGGGGGTGTAGAAGTTGGAGATCTCGATGTAGCTCGCCGGGCGGATCGGGTGCGCGAGCGGACCGGCGTCCTCCGCGAACTGAACGGCCCGGAGCGTCGTGACCTCCTCGATCCGCTTGACGGTGCGGGAGTTCATGTCGCCGGAGAACTGAGCGTCCCGGAACACTGTGAAGCCTTCCTTGAGGCTGAGCTGGAACCAGTCCCTGCAGGTCACCCGGTTGCCCGACCAGTTGTGGAAGTACTCGTGTGCCACCACGCCTTCCACCCGCTGGTAGGCCTGATCCGTGGCGGTGTCCTTCGTCGCCAGCACACAGGACGTGTTGAAGATGTTGAGCCCCTTGTTTTCCATGGCGCCCATGTTGAAGTCGTCGACGGCCACGATCATGTAAATGTCCAGATCGTATTCCCTGCCATAGACGTCCTCGTCCCATCTCATGGCGCGCTTGAGTGCGCCCATGGCGTATGCGGTCTGAGCGATGTTGTGGGGCTCGGAGTAGATGCGCAGCACCACTTCACGCCCGGAGGCGGTGACGAACACGTCCTCGTTGAGCGCCAGATCCCCCGCAACGAGCGCGAACAGGTAGCTGGGCTTGGGAAAAGGGTCGTGCCAGGTCACCGTCCGTCTACCGTCGGCCAGGATGTCGCTGGCGATGAGATTGCCGTTGGACAGCAGCACGGGATAGGCCCCATCCGCGATGATGGTGGTGGTGAACTCCGCCAGCACGTCCGGACGATCCTGGTAGTAGGTGATCTTACGGAAGCCTTCCGCCTCGCACTGGGTGCAGTACATGCCGCTCGACTTGTACAACCCTTCGAGCGCGGTGTTGGCCTCGGGATGGATGCGGGTGACCACCAGGACCTCGCAATCCGCGGGAAGTTCGAACAGCGTCAGGCCGTCCGATGAGACCTGGTACTCGTTGCTGCCGAGCGTCCGTCCGTCGACAGCGACGGATTCGAGATCGAGTTCCTGGCCGTTCAGGAACAGCGAATCCGCAGCACCCGTCCGATGGATACGCATGCGGTTCTCGACACGCGTCGTTCCGGCACCGATCTCCACCGTCAGCTGCGTACTGACGATCCGATGCGCAGGCGGCTCGTAGTCCGCGAGCCGAACGGTGACCGGTGTTTCCTGGGCATCCATGGTGCGTCCTCTCGAATGTGCTGGGCGCCGCGAGGGCGCGTTAAAAAAGTCCGAGCTGATCCGGTCCGGCGTCGCCGTCCACGAATGGCGATCCGACGCTGACGGTGACCCGATAACCGGCATGCTGGCGAACGTTGAACGCACCGCTCGTAAGCACGAGGTACTGGCCTTTCATGCCGAGCAGATTACCGTGCAGACCGGCCGTCGTGAGCTTCAGCGTCGCTGCTGGCGGCTCGTTGCGTTCGAGCGGGTAGCACATGCGAACCACGCGCCCCCTATCCGACCAGCGCACGCCTTCCGGCAGGGGAAGCACTGAGGCCCGCAGCTTGTCGCACTCCGCCTGGAGATCGAGTTCAGGCACGTCCGCGCGGAGCATCTTCCGCCAGTCGGTGCGATCCGGCAACCGCTGCGCAATTGTCACCTCGGCCAGCCCCGCCGCCCGCCGGCTTTCCGCCTCAAGCACCACGAGACCTTGAATTGCACCCTGATCCAGCCAGCGGCCCACCTCCCGCCCCGCGCGCGTGATGCCGACCTTGATCCCGCTGGAATTGGCGAGATACACACGGTGCGGTTGCATGCAGAACGCTTCACCCCACTGGGGCTCCCGGCAGGTACCCTGATCGTAGTGGCACCGGTGAGGACTCACCACGCACAGATCGCAGCGCGCGAGCGTGCGGAAACAGTCGTAGCAGTAGCCGCCGCCGAAGCTCTTCCTGCTCTCGGCACCACAGTACCGGCACACCACCACACCATCGAACGTCACGGTGACGCCGGCGCCGATCAGCTCGTTCAATGGCAGCGTTTCGGCCCCGTCGAAAACGAGCGTATAGCGGGCCGGCGTTGAACCGTCGATGGGATCGATCCGGAGATCGTCCAGAACACCACAGCGCGTGGTCATCGGGTACGGCCCGGCAGCGGTATCAGAGCCCCGAGCAGCCCGCCTGTGACGAATCCGAACCAGTGCGCTTCGTTGGCGACGTAGAGCCCGAAAGGTTCGGTAATGCCGGTGCTGAAGATCACCAGAAACAGCACCAGGCTGAAGGCGAATCCCGGGTGCACCTGCCAGACCGCCGCTTCCGGCCAGCGACGGCCACTGACCAGCACGTAACCGAGCAGCCCGTATCCGACACCGGACAACCCGCCAAAAACCGGATTGCCCGCGAGCAGGTACTGGCCCAGATTGCTGACCACCGCCGTGATGAGCACCACCACCGCAAAGCGCAGCGATCCGCGTCCGAACTCGATCCGCCTACCGAGGTCGAACGTAACGGCCACGTTGAACAGCAGGTGCACGGCGGAAAAGTGCAGAAAGATGGGCGTGATCCAGCGCCAGAGCGAACCATTGAGCAGTGCGTCCGGGCCCGAGGCGCCCGCCGTGAGGTCGACGATGGTGAGCCACCCCGCCACGGCGTTGAGCCGACCATCACCGAGCGAGACGCTGAACGGGAAAACGGCTACGGATATCGCGAGCAGAGCGATGAGCACCGGGAAACGCCGGACCAGGTTGTACAGCCGGGAAACCCACCCCGGTCGCCCGGAAAGCTCCCCGGTTCCCGCGCCGGCCGCTGCCGGGCCCGGTGTCAGCACGAGTCTGCCTTCCTGCCAGGCCCGGTAAGCCGCGCGTACGGGTTCCGCCGCGCCGGCTTCGGCCACCTCCACCACCTGGCGGCCGCTCTCTTCGAAGATCCGGTGACGGACCCGCTGCTGCCGGAGATACCGGGAAAAGAGTGACAGATCCTCGTCGATGGAAGTTTCGATGGCGCGCACGGCAGATGCCTGCATGAACGTGGTGGGGATCTGATAGTAGAATTGACCATTATTCACATCCCGACTGCGACTTGAAGGTTGGATCGGAGTACCTCGCCATGCATGCAGCAGACGAAGAAGTCATCAGGGGCGTCAAAGCCTGGCTCGACGGGGGCAGCCGCTGCTGGCTGGCCACGGTGATCGGCACCTGGGGCAGCTCCCCAAGACCGGTGGGCTCGCTGCTCGCCTGCAATCCCGGAGGACACATCGTCGGCTCCCTTTCAGGCGGCTGTGTCGAGGATGACCTGCTCGAGAAGCTGACCCGCGGCGAGCTGGCGAGCACCGGCGCCCAGTTCTTCACCTACGGCGTGACCGATGAGGAATCGGAAAAATTCGGTCTGCCCTGTGGCGGCAGCCTGCGCATCGTGATCGAGCCACTGGCGAGCGACGCGGAAACCCGGGCGCACATCGATCACCTCTGCAGTGCTCTGGCGGAACGGCGTCACGTGCGCCGAACCGTGGATCTGAAAAAACAGCTGAAGGTGACCGTGGACGTGGACGGCTACGCACCGCTCGAGTGGGACGAGGCCAACCAGCGGCTCAGCCATACCTACGGACCGCGCCAGCATCTGTTCATCATCGGTGCCGGGATGGTGTCACAGTATCTGGCCACCATGGCGCTGCAGCTCGACTATGCGATCACGGTCTGCGATCCGCGTCAGCAGATGCTCGACGACTTTCCGGTAGCGGAAGTCAACCGCGTCTGTGACATGCCCGACGACGCAATCCGCCGGCTCGCCGGCGATGCCGGTTCCGCCATCGTCGCCCTCACCCACGATCCGAGAATTGACGACATGGGTTTGATGGAGGCGCTGAAAACGGATGCGTTCTACATCGGCGCGCTCGGATCGTCACGAACATCGGCCAGCCGGCGGGAGCGGTTGAAGGCCCTGGATCTCACCGACCGGGAGCTCGCCAGGCTCCATGCCCCCGTTGGCCTCCCTATCGGCAGCAAAACACCACCGGAGATCGCCGTGGCCATTCTCGCGGAGATCACTGCAGTGAAGGCCAACGCCACCCGTGCGACGCACACCCGGCTAGAAGCGCTGAGTGCAGGCTGATCCGGGTGCGCCCCGGGGTGGCGCCCTCATTCTCGCCGCCGGTTTTTCGCGAAGGTTCGGAACTGACAAGCGCCGCCACCAGCTGCCGGGGGGCGACACGCTGCTGATCGCAACGGTACGCCGCTACGCCGACGTGTTTGCCGACATCGCCGTGGTGCTGCGCGAAGGCGACGACGATCTGGCGGCCGAGCTCATCGAAGTCTGTCCTGCTGCCCGGATCGTCACCGCCCGCGATGCCGCGCTGGGGATGGGCCATTCCCTGGCAGCCGGCATCCGCGCGCTGAGAAGTGACTGGGAATGGGCCGCCGTCGCGCTCGGTGATATGCCCTGGATCCGGGTCGACACTCTGAAGACTCTCCGGCAGGCATTTGCGGCGAGGGCGTTCACCGGCATCCTGCAACCGCGTATGGGGAAGCGGCCCGGTCACCCGGTGCTGTTCGGATCAGACTGCTTTGCCGAGCTTGCCGGGCTTACAGGGGACAGCGGAGCGCGGTCAGTGCTGGCTCGGCAGACGGTTCAGCACGTCGACGTGGATGATCCCGGCATCTTCGAGGATCTGGACCGGCCGGTGTAACGTCAATCCGGTGCCACCGAGCCACCGAGCCGCGATGCCCAGTCCAGCTTGCTGCGGCAGGACCCGTAAAAACTGTGGTCGAGCGGATAGAGCAGCTTGAGCGGTGTGCCGTACTTCGAAACCAGCACCTCGTCACCCGGCGTAAGCAGGAAGTCCACCTGGGAGTCGCAGCTCGCCCTCGGCTCCGGCTCGCTGGAGCCGACCACCACCCTGATCTCCGACTGTCCACGGATCACCAGCGGTCGCGATGTGAGCGTGTGCGGGAACATGGGAACCACCACGATGGCATCGAGGCTGGGGTGCATGATGGGACCGCCGGCCGACAGGGCATAGGCCGTCGAGCCGGTCGGCGAGGCGATGATCAGGCCGTCCGAGCGCTGGTCATAGACGAACTCTTCGTCCACCCAGAGAGAGAACTCCATCATCCTGGACATGCCGCCCAGATGAACGACGACGTCGTTGAGCGCCGGGGAGCTTGCGACGACCTCGCCGGCGCGGCGGACCCGGGCGTGGAGCAGAAAGTGATCCTCCGCCCGGTACCTACCGTCCAAGACCTCGCCCAGCGATACCTCGATCTGCTCCGGCGAAATGTCGGCCAGAAAGCCGAGGCCACCCCGGTTCACCCCGACTACCGGCACACCGCAGTGGGCCAGGTCGCGACCCACACCGAGCAGGCTGCCGTCCCCGCCGACGACCACGATGAGGTCCGCCCGCTCGCCGAGCGCCAGTCTCGGCGCGCGATCGTAGCGATGCCTGTCCCGGCGTCCGGCATTGCCGATCATGGCCGCTGTGTCGTCCTCGAGGACGACGGCAACCCTGCTCGCAAGCAGCACTTTCAGTACCGATTCCAGCGAATCTCGGATTGCCGGCGTGCCACGGCGGCCGATCAGACCGACGGTGTTGAATGAACTGGTCATCTCACCCAGGTGTCCTAGAGAAGTGGTAAGGTGCGCCCTGCTGCAACCCTACCCTGCGGTGATATTGTGAACAATCCCGCAGCGAGCGGGCACGGGCGACACCAGCGGAGGAGACATGAGCAGCGTTCTGACCAGGAACATCAGCGAGCGCTACCAGCAGGCCCTGAGAGAGGCGTCGAAGAATGCCAATCTCACCGACGCGGACGACCTCTGGCACCTGATGCGCTCCGAGGCGGACGCCAAGGCATCCGAGGAACCCATCCTCGGCAGCTACTTTCACGCAACCATCCTCAACCATCCCAACTTCGGATCCGCTCTGAGCTTCCGACTGGCCTCAAAGCTCGACAATCCCATGCTGCCCACCATGCTGATCCGTGACGTGATCCAGGAGGCCATGGCCGACGACCCGGACATCCTCCGTGCGGCGGAAATCGACATGCTGGCCGTGTTCTCCCGGGATCCGGCCTGCGAGGATCTGACCACGCCGTTTCTTTTCTACAAGGGGTTCCATGCGTTGCAGGCGCACCGGATCGCCAACTGGCTCTGGCAGAAAGGACGCCGCACCCTGGCTCAGTTCTTTCAGGGCCAGATCAGCGTCACCCTGGGGGTGGACGTCCACCCGGCTGCAAGGGTCGGTTCCGGTATCATGCTCGATCACGCGACCGGAATCGTGGTCGGCGAGACGGCAGTGATCGAAGACGATGTCTCCATTCTCCATTCCGTCACGCTGGGCGGCACCGGCAAGACGAGCGGCGACCGGCACCCCAAGATCAGACGGGGAGTCCTGCTGGCAGCCGGATGCAAAGTCATCGGCAACATCGAGGTGGGCGAAGGTGCCAAGGTCGGTGCCGGGAGCGTAGTGCTCGACAACGTGCCACCTCACGTAACCGTTGCCGGCGTGCCGGCACGGATTGTCGGCAAGACCGCAGAAGCCTATCCGTCTCATCATATGAACCAGAACTGGGAGGTGTGATGGCGGAGCCCAGGTGCCCCGATTGCGGTGTGACCGGGATTGCCCATCTGGTCTCGAAGGAAAGCGTGGAGCGCTCCAGGTCCAGGCAGCCCTGGTTTCTGGTCGTGCACTGCGATGCGTGCGGATACGTGTACGGCGTGCTGGCAAAACATACCTTCAGCCAGGCGGTTACCCCGAAGCTGACGCTGCCTGATCTCAGCTGAGGTGGCCGGTCCAGCGACCGGCCATGACGATTCCGATCCACAGCAGCAGCGACGACGCGGCAGCGAGCCGGCCGCTGAGCGGTCCCCTGAAACGGTCGAGTATCCGGTAGACGATCAGGTTCGCACCAACCAGCACGAGCAGCGCCAGCTTGACGAGAAACGCGGGGTTGACGGCATAGGCGGACGGCCGAGAAACGAACATGCCGAGACCGGTGATCAGCGCGATCACGAAGGCCATCCAGACCCATGGCAGCATGCCTGCGGTCATTGCCGGCCGTTCATAGGCGAGGCCCGCCACCCCCAGCAGCCGCAGATCGACCATGAGCAGAAAGCCGAGCATCAGCACGAGGGAGGCCACGTGCACGGATTCGAGCAGTGGAAAGATCCAGGTCGAGCCGATCTGGAAGGCGAGGTCCGACGCTTCGATGGTCTGCCACAGGCCGTCCATCACCCCTCCCAGAACAGATAGTCGACGTACGCGATCCAGCGCGCCGAGAAAACGACGCCGAACCAGCTGAGTACGGTGAGCAGCGCGACGGTGCGTTGTGCGGTGGTGAACAGCGGCGCGCTCTGCCGTGCGCGTCTGGCAAGCAGCCACGTCAGCAGCAGAGCTCCCGCAAGAAAGCCGAACTTGATACCCACCAGCGGATTGCCCAGGTACCGGTAAGGTCTGGCGATGATGAACACCGTACCGGTCAGCAGCAGCACGACGAGCGCCCAGCATCCCCACGGGGTGAGCCGGTCGAGCATCTCCGGATAGAGCTGCCGGTGCGCAGCGATGCCCATGACCTTGAACTGCGGCACGACGAATGCACAGATCACCACGACGATGGACAGAATGTGCAGGCTCTGCAGCAGGGGCGGCAGCCCCGGCACGTTGCCGAGCGCGTGGACAGCAGCGTCCCGCAGCGGACTGTCGGCGATGATCCCGGCCAGGGTGCCGAGCACGGACACCGGGTCAGGCCGGGTTGGCGAGTCGCTCCCGGGCGCGCTCGATGACCTGAGCGATCACTTCCGGTTCCTGGGCCCCCGGCAGCGCGAAGACACCGGCGAAGAGAAAACACGGTACCGCAGAGATGCCGATATTGGCCGCCCGCTCGATTTCCGCCCGTACCTCGTCGGAGCCGTCCTCGGATGCGAGATAGCGCGCCGTCTCCTCCCGGTCCAGACCATGATCCGCGGCTACGTCCACGAGCACCTCATCGTCACCCACATCACGACCTGCTTCGAAGTAGGCCCGGAACAGGCCGTCCGCCAGCTCGTGCTGAACACCGGCGGCACGGGCGCGATGCAGCAGACGATGGCCCTTGAAGGTGTTCGGCAGCCGCCTGATGCGCTCGTAGTGCATGTCGATGCCCACCCGGGCTGCTTCCGCCTCGATGCCGGTCCTCGAGGGTGCCCGATCAGAGCTGCCGTACCGAAGACGCAGGAACTCCTCACGAGCCATTCCCGTCTCTGGCAGACCGGGGTACAGCTGATAGGCGCGCCAGATGACGTTCACCCCGTCTCCGCCGTCTCCCGCCAGGGCCAGGTCGAGCCGACGCTTACCGATGAAGCACCAGGGACAGATCAGGTCGGAGTAGATTTCGAGATTCATCGTTTCCCCCGGGGTTACCCTCCCTATCGGCGGGTGTGAACCACCCAGCGCGCGAATGTGTATCATCTTCGGACCATGTCTGATCCAGTTCAACCACCTGCGGCCGGCAGGACGGGTAACTTCGCGCTCTACAGCACCCAGGGCATCGTCATGGGCACCATCCTCGGCTCCCTGGCGGCCGGCGTGGTGATGCTGTATCTCAACTACCATGCGCTGGGACGTGCGGGGCTGGCCAGGACCATCGGGCTCTGGGGGATCGCCCTGTTCCTCACGGTGATAGGCATCGCCTCGCTCGTTCCCAACACCGCGCCGCTGGCGCTGCTGTTCATGGGCATTCAGGCCGTGATCGCCTATTTCCTCACTGAAAAGCTGCAGGGCCCCGCCATCCGCTATCACCGCGAGCACGGTGGTCTCATGCATTCCAACCTGCGAGCCGCCATGATCGGATTTCTCACCGGGCTGGCACTGTTCTTCCTGCTGGTGGTCGGCGCGAGTCTGTTCATGGCCGCAACTGGCAACCTGCCACAACCGCCCGCCAGCTGACGCGCGGCCGCGACGGCGCCGTGACGGGGTTCAGGGTTCGCCGCGCAACAGGGCCTGCAGTCGCCGGCTTCGTTCCTGCTCGTGACGCAGGGCCGACTTCAGCTGGCGGATCTCCTCCCGGCAGTTCTTGATCTGCTCCAGATATCCCTGCTGCTGCTGTGCCATCTCGTTGCGGTATTTGTCCGAAACCTCTGTGAGCCGCTCGTTGTTCTGGCGGATCAGACCCTCCATGCTGACACGGCCCTGCTCACCGAACGTCTCCGTGAGCCGTCCTTCCAGTTGCCGACGTCTCACCGGCGAGCGGTTCTCCTCCAGCACCAGGTCGCCGGCGGTGGCATTCCGGTTCAGCATTCCCCACGGCTTGAGTGCCAGCCGGTTGCGCCAGACGGCCTTCTGCACAATCTGAATCGAACCGGACTCGGCATCCTCGCGGGGCTCCCACAGGTTGACCGAGTGCCAGGGCACCGGGCACCGACCCCGACAGGCCAGCCTGATCTCACCGGTACCGAGGTCCGGTCCGGGACCGGCGTTGTCGGCGAGGTAGCGCAGCGGCAGGTTGAAGTGCGCATCGACGTTGCCCGCTTCGTTCACCTTGAAGGTGAAGAAGACGGCAGCCCGTACCGAGAGCGCCGCGCCGACCACCACGAAGACTGCACGCACCACGCTCGCGGCGTACTCGCCAAGGTCCTCTTCTCCGGCGACCAGCGCCTCGAACTGGTCGGAGGTGAACTCCCGCTCGATCGCCGACAGCTGTCCGTCGAACAGCAGTACGGCCTCTGCGTATCCATCCTGATCAATCACGGGCTCTCGTCATCCTTCTCGAACGGCGCGCGATCGCCCAGCCACTGGCGAGCGCAATCGCCCGGGTTCACCCCGGACCCTTCGATTTAATCAGGATGCGTCTGGGTGAACTGTGGAAAGATTCACGAAAACAGTGAGATGGAGGTCAATACTCGATTTGCGCTCAGAATTCGTAGGCGTCCACGCAGTCCGTACAATCACAGGCTTCCGAGGTGGCCAACGCCTCGTCCTCCGGCGGTTCGTCCGGATGAAAATGCTCTTCGAGTTCCATTTGCGACCTCCGTGTCGTTCGCGGTACTCAGGCCAGCCTGTTGCTGCTGGCTTCCAGACGGCTGGCGATATCACCGTAGTGAAAGGCCGCACGCCGGGGTCGCCGGTCGGTATTTCCTTCCTCTGACGTCGGCTCGGCGTACACCATGACCTCACCACTGAGTTGTCTGACGTCCACCACCCGATACTCGCTCTCCGCCACGGAGAACGTCCTGCCCAGTAGTTCGCGCATGGCTGTCCTCGACCGCTATCTGAGTCAGTCAAGCATAGGGATGCTACGTGACGCAGGGGTTAACCGGTTGTAACGGACTTGCGGTCGATCTCGCCGGAATCTGGCGGGCGCGACCAGGTTCACTGATATCAATACCAATAAAATCAGAAGGTTATGAATGGCGCGAAGGTTGCATCCAGGATGGACGTCAACCACCGTCTGCTCGAGGAGAAGTCATGTTCAGAACGGTTCTGCTCGCCGGCCTGGGTGCCGTGCTGGTGCTGCTCGGGCTCATCGGCCTGGTGCTGCCTCTGATGCCCGGCGTCGTCTTTCTGCTGGCGGCCGGGTGCTGCTTCGCGGCGCTGTCTCCCGGGATCCGTACCCATCTCGAGCGATATCCGGCGTGGCGCGGTTTCAACCGACGCTGGCACGCGAGCCGGGGCCTGCCCTTACTCCGCCGCACGCAGCTGGCGTTCTGGCTGGCGGCCGAGGCCGCCATGACCGTCGTCCATCGGCGGTAGCCTGCCCACCGGGTCTCAGCCGCGCCGGAACAGCGCCTCGCAGCCCGTACCCGAAAGCACGCGGTCCACGGTCGCCCGATCTCCTTCGTCCAGCGTCACGTAAGCCTGCCGTACCCACTGCAGGCATTTGGCCTGATAGGGGAATGGCTGCTGAATCCAGGTCCGACCGTCTACCTCCGTCCGGACCTCCGCGGCGCCCCTGTCCACCGCTGACGCATTGGCCAGCAGCACCGGCACATAGGTCCTGCCGACCTCGGCGAGCAGCGCGCCGAGCGTGTCCGGAAGTTCCTCCAGGGTAAACCAGTCCGCCCGGGTCGGCTCGAGCCCGGACAGATCTTCCACGACGGTGACCCATGCATACACCTGGGGGGCCCGCGCCAGGGTTTCCGCCATGGGTGTCGGATCGAAGGTGGCAAGCTGTGTCAGCTGTCCGTACAGACCGAAGTCGCATGCTCCCGGTCTGCGACCGAGGGTGAATCCGCCGCTGGTCAGATGCGCGCGGAAAAGGTCCAGGAAGCGACGGTAGGCATCCTCGATGACGGGGGCTGTGGTGTCGTTACTCCCCACCACATAGAGTCTCGATATCTGCCGTTCAGCGATGAAACGGGACATGGGCGCGATGTCGGCATCGCTGGCAGTCAGATTGCGCCAGCGCGGCAGTATCTGTCCCGCGCGTTCGATGTCCGCGGAGTAGTGCCAGCGGTAGTGGAACATGGCCTTGGTCAACCATTCGTCTGCGTAGTCCTCGATCAGATAATCGAGAAACGCCAGCACCGGATCCGCCGGCAGCACGGATCGATGCGCATATTCCGACTCCAGACGGCGGATGATGGGTGTGGAATCCACCACCGCCTCCACTTCCCCGGCGGCGTCCGGAAAGTAGAAGGTAGGCAGCAGTGCAACCCGAGGCTCCGGCAGTCCCTGTTCCGCCGACTGATCACCTATCAGAAAGCGGTAGGGAATGCGACGGTAACGGAGCAGAGCGAGCATCTTGCGCGTATAAGGCGAACCCGGCGCGCCCTTCAGCGCGAGTGGTGTCTCAGCCATGTTCCCATTCTCTCTCTGAAGACCGCTTCGCCTGAAAGACTAGCAAAGTCTTAGGAGGTTGTTGATCGGTCCAATCGTTCCTGCTAACTTCTGCCCCTCGTTTTGCCCTGCCGCGCACGTGAGAACGGGCCGGCTACTAAGGGGAGGGGAAAGCGAAACTCGAGTTCCGAACAACAACGACAACGGAACGAGCTAGGCCGCCTTCGGGCGGCTTTTTTCTGCCTGGGTGTGAGCAACCTTGTCAGCGCACCTAGTCCAGGCGTTTCCGGAACCGGAGCGTCGCCAGCATGAGAAAGACAACAAAGAAAACGCCGAGCGGCCAGACGTCCTGCCACAGCAGACTCAGATCCGCCCCGCGCAGAACGATGCCACGAACGATTCTGAGGAAGTGCGTGAGCGGAAACAGCTCGGCGAGCCACTGTGCGGGAAGCGGCATCCCTTCGAAAGGAAACATGAAGCCGGACAGCAGCAGCTGCGGCAGGAACGACATGAAGGTCAGCTGGAAAGCCTGAAACTGGTTGGTCGCCAGCGTCGATATCACCAGACCCAGCGTCAGCGTGCTGATCACGAACAGACCGATGCCGACATAGAACTCACCGATGCTGCCGCGAATCGGCACGTCGAACAGCCACGCACCCAGGACGATGATGATGGTGGCCTGGACGTAGCCGACCAGCATGTACGGCACGATCTTGCCGATCATGAGTTCGAGTCCGCGGATGGGCGTGGTGATCAGCAGTTCCATGTTGCCCCGCTCACGTTCGCGAACGATTGCCACCGCGGTGAACAGCACCATCGTCAGGTTCAGGATCACCCCACAGATGCCGGGCACGATGAAGACCGGCGAACGGCGTTCCGGATTGTAGAGCACACGGAGCTCGAATCCGGGTGCCGACGTCCCTAGTGCCGCGTTCGGCATCTGCGCCAGGCTGCGCGCGACGCTCTGTACCACCGGATCGCTGCCATCGATCAGGAGCTGCACGAGGGGCTGATCGCGCCGGACGAAGCGTCTCTCGAAGTCGGCGGGGACGAAGACACCCACGGAGATCGCTCCTCTGGACAGCGCCTCGGTTAGCGCACCGACGTTATCGAACCGCTCGACGATATCCACCACGCGGGTGGCCTGCAGGCTCGCCAGCAGCTGCCGTGATTGAGACGTCTGCGCCTCGTCGACGACCCCGGCGCTGAGATGACGCACGTCGTGGTTGATGGCATAACCGAACAGCAGCGTCATCACCAGCGGAATGCCCAGGATCATTGCGCGACTGAGACGGTCGCGCTGCAGATGCCGGAACTCCTTCGCGGCAACCGCCCGGACTCGGCCCAGCGAGTTACGCACCGGGCGCCCCGGTTGTTGCCATCACGAAGACGTCCTCCAGGTTGGCGCTGACTCTGTGGATACGGGCCGTCCCGTCGACCACGTGCACAATGGGCAGCAGCCGGGTTTCGGGGTCCGCCAGCTCGGGGTCGAGCAGCGCGTGCAGCTTGTTGCCGAGCTGGGCGACGTGCCAGACGCCAGTGGAGCCGATGATGGCATCCCTTACTGCCCGGGAATGCTCGCTCAGGATCTCGATCACCGTGGCACCGACATCACGCATCAGATCGTCCGGGACGCCGTCGGCCACCAGTCTTCCCTGATCGAGGATGGCGAGCCTATGGCACCGCTCCGCTTCGTCCATGAAGTGCGTGGACACCAGGATGGTGGTGCCGTGGTCGACCATTTCGAACAGATGGTCCCAGAACTCCCGGCGGCTTTCTGGATCCACCGCGCTGGTCGGCTCGTCCAGAAACAGCAGCTCCGGGTCGTGCAGCGTGGCGGCGGCAAGCGCGAGACGCTGGCGCTGACCTCCGCTCATGGTCCCGGCCACCTGCGCTGCCCGATCCGTGAGCTCGAACCGCTCGAGCTGACGCTCGATGTGGGCGTCGAGCGCCTCGCCCTGCAGCGAATACACGGCGCCGAGAAAGTACAGGTTCTCGGATACCGTCAGATCCTCGTACAGTGAGAACCGCTGAGTCATGTAGCCGAGCTTGCGCTTCAGCGTCTCTGCCTCGGCCGGGACTTCACAGCCGAGCACACGGGCCGTCCCGGCACTGGGCGTGAGCAGCCCACAAAGCATGCGGATGGTGGTGGACTTGCCGGAGCCGTTGGGGCCGAGAAAGCCGTAGATGCAGCCTTCCGGCACCGTCAGATCGAGCTGATCCACCGCCTTCAGCGCACCGAAGCTGCGACTGAGACCCCTTGCCTCGATGGCAATCCTGCCGGTCACGGCGAGTCACTCCCCGGAAAGCGTACCTCCACGGGCACGCCGTTCGGCAGCTCGACGTCATCCACCACGTCGATCTCGGCAAGGTAGGCGAGCCGGCTGCGGTCCTGCTGGGTGAGCGCGTAATACGGTGTGAATGCCGCGTCGCTGGAGATCCAGCGGATCCTGCCCTGATAGTCTTCGGCATGACCGTCCAGTCGCAGCAGCGCGCGATCCCCCGGCATGAGACCCATTCTCAGCGGCTCCGGAATGTGCACGCGGGCGAACGTCCGCTCGTCGGAAAGCAGCACCATCACCGTCTGACCCCGCACAGGCCGTTCGCCAACGCGGAACGGGAGGCTTTCCACTACGCCGCTGACGGGCGAACTCACCCGGGTGCGTTCCAGGTCGAGCGCCAGTGTGGAAACCGTCGCCCGGCTGGCCGTATAGGCGGCCCGTGCCTGATCCACCTGCTCCGACCGTGTGCCTTCCAGCAGCTCGGCCAGGCGGGCCCGGACCTCCTCCACCCTTCCCTGCGCTTCGTCCACCTGACCCTGCAGCACGTTGACCTGACTTTCGGAACCGTACTTTCTGCTGAGCAGCGACTGCTGACGCTTGAGCTCGTGTTCGCTGGTGACCAGCGCCGCCTCCGCCGAGGCGAGCTGCGCCCGGGCCTGGTCTATCTCCTGGGCCCGGGGACCGGCTTCCGCTTCCTGCAGCCGGGCATGGGCCACCGCTTCCTCGGCCTGAGCCTGTTCCAACGCCGCCCGGACCTTGGCCGCGTCCTGCTCGAGAAGCAGCTGTCCCACGACGACCGGATCTCCTTCGCTGACGTGCAGCGCGACGACCGGTTCTGCGGAGTCGGCTGCGATATCGATCCGGTAACGTTCTATGGTGCCGACCGCGTAATCCAGCTGATCCCGGTCACAGCCACTCATCGGGATGCACACCAGCATCCACAGCAACAGCACCCGTGTGTTCATGATTTCGAGGCCTCCGCGCCCTGCAGAAACAGCGCCAGCACGTGCGCACCGTAGGCGGTGCTGAAATCCTCATCGAGATCGTAGCCGAGCAACGGTCCGAGCACGGGCTGGGCGATAACCGGAAACAGGCACATACCGACGAGAGAAAGGATGGCGAAACGAGGATCGAGATCTGCCCGCAGGTTGCCGCGACGGATCTCGTCCGCCACCTGCGGCGGGACCATGGCCACGGCGTGGGTGGCGAACACCTCGGTGAACAGGGTCCGCAGGGGTGAGTCCTTGGAGATGACCTCACGGATGAGGATACGGGGAATCCAGGGCTCCTGGACCAGGACCGCCAGGTACGCCCGGATCAGTGTTTCGGTGAAGTGCCCCGGCTCGTAGCTGTCGATGACGCCACGGATCACCGCGAGCATCTGCTCCAGGCCCTGGCGTACCACCGCTTCCAGCAGGCCGGACTTGTCCTTGAAGTAGTACGCCACCATGGCCGGTGTGACCCCCGCGCCTTCAGCCACCTGACGCAGACTCGTGCCGTCGAATCCCTGCTCGGCGAAACAGCCCGCGGCGGTACGAATCAGGGTATCGCGGGCCTCCAGACCCTCGCTTTCCGCGGCTTGTGGCCTGCCGGGGGTGCGTTCGCCGGTGCTCATGTGGTTCACCGTTTAAATCCGATTCGACGGGAATGTTATTTAATTAATTGTTTAATTACAAGCAACAGCTTGTCTGTGACGTGCCGTCGGCTAAAGTGGCCGCCGAGCCAATCGGCAGGGGCAGCCAGATGATCGAGGGTCTTTCTTCGCAACCGAGAACCCGGCTCGCGCACCTGCCGACCCCTCTGGAACCCCTGGACCGCCTGTCGGAGTCGCTGGGCGGTCCGCGAATCTGGATGAAGCGTGACGACTGCACGGGCCTCGGCACCGGCGGTAACAAGACCCGAAAGCTCGAATTCCTGCTTGGACGCGCCCTGGCGGAGGGAGCCCAGGCGGTGATCACGTTCGGCGCCGTTCAGTCGAACCATGCGCGACAGACGGCGGCAGGGTGTGCCGCGCTCGGTCTGCCCTGCCACCTGGTACTGGCCAGAAAGGTACCCTGGCAGGATCCGGGTTACGAACGTCTGGGCAACGTGCTCCTCGACCACCTGTTCGGCGCATCGGTGCATCTCGTCGAAGCCCAGGCCGTGCAGGACACCTACCAGCAGCTGCTCGCGGATCTGCAGGACGCCGGACGGCGTCCCTACGTGATCCCCACCGGCGGCTCGAACGCGGTGGGTGCGCTCGGCTATGCGCTCTGTGCGGACGAGCTGATCGATCAGTGTGTGGACCGGGGTGTCACCCTCACCGATCTCGTTCACGCCACCTCCAGCGCCGGCACCCAGGCGGGTCTTCTGGCCGGCCTGTCGCTGCTCGGTCGCCTCGCACCCGGCGACGATCCTGCCGTCACCGTACACGGCATCAACGTTTCCGAATCCGAGGCGGAAGCGGATGCCCAGCGCGAAACCATTGCCCGGCTGGCCGGAGAGGCCATGGCGCTGACCGGAGGCGGGCAGCAGGATCCCACCGACGTGCACGTGGACAGCGCCTTTCTCGGTCGGGGTTATGGCCTGCCAACCCCCGAGACCCTGGCCGCCATCCGCCAGGTCGCGAGCCTCGAGGGCGTTCTCCTGGATCCGGTCTACTCGGGAAAAGCCATGGGCGGTCTGATCGGCAAGATCCGCGCCGGCGAGTTCGACGGGGTCGGCGACGTGGTCTTCCTGCACACGGGGGGCACAGCATCGCTGCCTGTGTATGGAAACGTGCTGCTCGGCGCGGGCGACACGAGCGGCCGGTTGAGGTAACGTTCCGCCCTCGTGTTTTCAGGCTGACCCGGCCACCCCGTCAGACTCACAGCTTAAGCATCAGATCCGTTCCATGTCCCGGAAGATTGCACATACCCAGCTGCGCGGAAACGCCGTACTGCACAATCCGCTGCTCAACAAAGGCAGCGCCTTCACACACGAAGAGCGTCTGCTGCTCGATCTGGATGGACTGCTGCCCGCGGCCTGCAACTCCCAGGATCAGCAGGCCATACGTTTCTACGATCGGCTCTCACCGTTCGCGGATCCGCTGGTCCGATACCGCGAGCTTTCGGCGTTGCAGGACCGCAACGAGCATCTTTTCTACCGGGTACTCATGGATCATCTGGCGGAGTTCATGCCCATCGTCTACACGCCGACGGTGGGACTCGCCACTCAGAAGTTCAGCGAGGTTTTCCAGCGCGGTCGAGGCGTGTGGATCACACCCGACCACCGCGGGCGCATTCGAGACGTGCTGGAAACCGCCACCAGTGGACAACGCCTGCGACTTGCAGTGGTGACGGACAACGAGTCGATTCTCGGCATCGGTGACCAGGGTGCCGGCGGCATGGCGATCTCCATCGGCAAACTGTCGCTGTACACGGCCGCGGCCGGTATCGATCCAGCGGAGACACTGCCCGTGAGCCTGGATGTGGGCACCAACAACGCAGCACTCCTGCAGAACGATCTGTATCTCGGCTGGCAGCAGCGGCGACTGACCGGCGCAGCCTACGACGAGCTGGTGGAAGAGTTCGTGGTGGCGTTCACCGATCTGTTTCCAGACGCGCTGATCCAGTGGGAGGACTTCCGCAAGGACAACGCACTCAGAATTCTCGATCGCTACCGGCACCGCCATCTCTCTTTCAACGACGACATCCAGGGTACCGGGGCCGTGGCGGTGGCCGGCCTGTTCAGCGCGCTCTCGATCACCGGTCAACGCGTCGATGAACAGCGGATCGTGATTCACGGCGCCGGCGCTGCGGGACTCGGCATCGCCCGGCAGATCAAAGGCGCCCTGGCGGTGAGTGGTGTGGCCGCAGATCGAATGCCCCACCACGTGGCCGTGCTGGACAGTCACGGACTGCTGGTGGATGACCGGACGTTCACCGATACCTACAAGGCTGAGCTGGCCTGGCCGAGGAAGACCGCCGCAGCTGTAGGTATCGATGACGATCGCAGCCTCGAAGCCACCGTTCGCGCCTTCCGACCGACGGTGCTGATCGGCACGTCGGGGCAGGCCGGCGCCTTTCACCAGACGCTGATCGAGACCATGGCCCGTCACTGTGCATCACCGGTGATCATGCCCATGTCCAACCCGACCAGTAACAGCGAGGCGGTGCCCGAAGATCTGCTGACGTGGACGGACGGCCGCGCTCTTGTCGCAACGGGCAGTCCCTTCGCACCAGTGACGGTGGGTGGCAGAACCATCGAGATCGGTCAGGGTAACAACGTCTTCATCTTCCCTGCTCTCGGTCTGGGTACCCTGATGGCACGGGCCAGCATCGTGACGGACACCATGATCACCGCCGCAGCACGGGCCCTGGCCGGTCAGGTCACCGACGCCGAGCTCGAACGCGGCCTGCTCTATCCGTCCATCGACCGGTTGCGGGAAACCACCGCGGTATGCGCGGCCGAGGTCTGCCGGCAGGCACACGAGGATGGCGTGGCCCGGGCCGAGCGCGACGACGATCTGCTGGCGGCCGCCCGCAACAGCATGTGGTGGCCGGAGTATCCCGAATTCAACTGATTCCGCATCCCTTTCCCATCCGATCCGTCGGGACGCTTCTGCTAAAGTAACCCGGAATTCGGAGGGAGGATTGACATGACGATCGAGCTCACCATGCTCATCTACAGCGTGGCCCTGCTGTTCGTGCTGATAGTCGTTCAGGCGCTGGCCGGCGTCCTGGCCCAGGGTCTGCCGGCCATGGCGGGATCCCGTGATCATCTGCACGAGCCCGGCCTCATGCAGGCCAGAACGAAACGGGTGGTGGACAATCACAGAGAGGGTCTGCTGCTCTTTGCGCCGCTTGTTCTGATCGCCGCCGTCACAGGGATCACCACGGAGTGGACTGTGCTCGGCGCGCAGCTCTTCTTCTACAGTCGCGTCGTGCACGCTGTGCTCTACCTGACCGGCGTGCCGTGGATCAGACCCCTGGCATGGGCCACAGGTGTTGCCGGCTGTATCTTCATTTTTGTGGCGCTGATCTCATGAGCACGCGTTATCGAAACTATCAGCGTCTTGCTTTCGACCACCCCGCTCCGAGGGTGCTGCGTATCACCTTCAATCGCCCGGAGCGTTACAACGCCCTGGACGCCGTGGGGCACAGGGAGATCACCTATGTCTGGCGCGAAGTGGAGGAAGACCCGGACATCGACGTGGTGATTCTGACCGGCGCCGGTCGCGCCTTCTCCGCCGGCGGGGACTTCGAGATGATCGACGAGATCACCCGGGACTTCGACGCGCGGGCGCGCACCTGGAAGGAAGCCCGGGATCTGGTCTACAACATGATCAACTGCGGCAAGCCCATCATCTCCGCCATCAACGGTCCCGCGGTCGGGGCCGGCCTGGTCGCCGGCCTGATGGCAGACATTTCCATCGTCGCCCGCTCCGTGAGCCTGACGGACGGCCACACGCGGCTCGGGGTCACGGCCGGCGACCACGCGGCCATCATCTGGCCGATGCTCTGCGGCATGGCAAAGGCCAAGTACTACCTGCTCACCTGTGACAGGCTCTCGGGCGAGGAAGCGGAAAGGATCGGGCTGGTATCGCTGTGCGTGGACGACGACGCGCTGCAGACACGGGCGCTGGACGTGGCACAACGGCTGCGCGACGGCGCCCAGAGCGCCATCCGCTGGACCAAGTACTCGCTCAACAACTGGCTGCGGCTGGCCGGTCCGACGTTCGACACGTCAACCGCTCTCGAGCTCCTCGGTTTCACCGGTCCGGAAGCGCGGGAAGGGCTGGACGCGCTCAGAGAAAAACGGGACCCTTCCTTTCCCAGTGGATCCGTCCTCTGAGAGGACGACCGGAGTCAGTGAAAGACGTCGCCCGGACCACGCATCAGTCCCTCGTCCTCCCGATGGCGCTTCAGGTCCACACCGGTCCGTTCCAGCGCCTGTGTCAGGGTCTCCGAAACGCAAGCCGCGCAGAATCCTTCCCGGATCAGATCTTCGATGAGGAATCCGAGCACATCGTAAACGGCCAATGTTCCCTCATTGGCCTCGTTGAACCGCCACAGCACGTCCTGCAGCGTCTGGAGGGCCGCTTCACAGCGGACGTCGTCCCGCTCGCGTACCGCCTCGTCTTCGTCTGACCCGGCCATCCATCCGCCCCGCGTAGGGAAAACGCGCATTGTACCGTCCAGGGGGGCGAGCTGATATGGTCCCATGCCCCGGCAGCCGGAGCGGAATCGGCATGGCACGACGGATCCCCGGCAAAGCCTCAACCCGAGGATCACGTCTCGTCATCCTACTCAGGGGCATCAACGTGGGCGGTCGCAACCGCCTGACCATGGGCGATCTGCGTGGTGTGCTCGCCGCCATCGGCTGCACGGGTATCCGGACTTACGTGCAGAGCGGCAATGCGGTGGTCGACAGTCGGCACACACCGGCAGACCTCGCGACCACACTCAAACGCGAGCTGGGCAGAACCACCGGCATCGAGGCGGCGGTGCTGACGTTCCCCGCTTCCGACCTGGCCGGCATCATGGCTGCGAATCCCTATGCCGCAGCATCGGCGCAGCCGAATACCGTGCACGTCTACTTTCTCGAAGATCCACCGGCGGAGGACGCCTGCAGGAAACTCGATAACCTGCGCGACGGCCGCGAGTCCTTCGTGCTCAGCGGGCAGGTGCTCTATCTGCACGCGCCCGACGGTATCGGCCGTTCACGACTGGTCAAAGGCATGGAGCGGGCTCTCGGTACCGCGGCCACGGGGCGGAACTGGCGAACCATGGAGGCCCTCGCCGGCCTGGCGGATACCGAAGCCTGAAGAGCAGCGGTACCGACGCCGTGCCGGAGAACGCGCAGACGAGCGCGCAGATGAGAACCGCAGATAAAACGAGCTTGCAAAAGAAAACCCCGCCATAAGGCGGGGTTCTCCAACCGGACCTCGTAACGAGTTCCGATCTGGGGGATTCTGAGGCCTTCGGCTCGGACCGCTCACTTGAAGCGGCGCCTCCCTTCCGGTCCAGACCCAGTGGTCGTTTCTCTACCGAACCGCCTCGCGGACGATTGGCGTAGTCCCGACCGATGACTCAAGAGTCGTTATTTAACGACGCCTTGCCACGTCGCCCCGAGTCGGATGATCGCTCCATCTCGAGGGTCGGAATCCACCCGGCGGCGAGCCGTAACGTCTGAGCTCCGAAGCCTCCGAAGAAGCTCGCCCCCTATCTCTCAGATGCTGCCCTTGTCAGGTACGGATCTGAGCAGGTTCAGGAGCCCGGTCTTAACGTCGCCCGCCACTCGTTGAGCCG